>JACMJO010000125.1 GCA_014380605.1 Fimbriimonadaceae bacterium
ACCAGGATCGACGCTATTTTGCCGAAGCGAGAGTAGCAACCGTATTCAATCTTCGTCTGTCGGAAATCGCCACCCGAAAAGGCAACTCAGACTGGAGTCGAGAGTTTGGTGGGATGCGACTGAAAGACCATGCCCAGAACTACTCTGAACTCAAGGTGATCGGGTCGAAGGTTGGCATGAAGGTTGATAAGTCACTTCCGGCTGCTTGGGAAAAGCGTCTATCACAAATCAAAGCCAAGAATGGCATGTCCTTTGACCGGGACTTCCGAAGCAACTACATCAGCGTCAATGAGCAGTTCGCCGATCAGTCTGAACGTGCCGTCAAGAGCGGCAATAACTCGCTGATTCGAAACTTTGCGGTCATGCAGGGACCGGTTATTCGCTTGAACATCAAGATGGCGACTCGAAAGACGACGAAAATCTGAGAATCACAAACATTGCTAGGTTGCTTGATAAAGCAACCTAGCAATCCGACCCCGTAGCGTCTAACTGGCGGGTATAACTAACCGTCAAAGGCCGTCTTGCTCCAATGGCGCAGCGGAATGCCCTGACCTCTAGTTCGAACTCCTTTTCAGAGGTACAAGTTGGCCAAACAAGCCGTCAAGAATTCCACCGAGTCTCCTGCCGTTCTCGAACAGTACTATCGTGATATGGTCTTTCTCCGTCATTTTGAGGAGAAATGCAACCTGGCATACCGTCAGGGCAAGGTGGGCGGCTATATGCACACCTACATCGGCATGGAAGCGCTGGCCGTTGGCTGGCTGGAATCCATTCGCAAAGGCGAGGACTACGTTATCACCGCCTATCGCGACCACGCCCATGCGTTGCTCCTCGGAACAGACCCGGTCGCAGTAATGGCAGAGCTGATGGGTCGCAAAGCGGGAACCGCAGGCGGCAAGGGTGGCTCTATGCACATCTTCGACCCCGAGCGCGGATTCTACGGAGGCTGGGGAATCGTCGGTGGACACATCCCTCTCGGCGCGGGCCTCGCGTTTGCCTCCAAGTATCGCGGCGAGGACAAGGTCACCCTCAACTTTATGGGCGACGGCGCGGCAAATCAGGGCGTCGTCTTTGAAACCCTGAACATGGCAGGCCTTTGGGACTTGCCCTGCATATTCATCGTGGAGAACAACGAGTTTGCAATGGGCACCCGATTGGAGTTCCATGCGGCTGACCCCGAGCTCTGGAAGCGCGGCATCCCATTTGGCATCAAGAGCGAGCGGATAGATGGCATGGACGTCATCCAGATGAAGAAGGACGCCCAGCGAATCGTGGATTGGGTGCGGAAGAACCAGCAGCCCTATTGGGTCGAGATCATGACCTACCGATACTCGGGCCACGGCGCGGCGGACCAGGATCGCCAGCTCTATAGAACCAAGGAAGAGGAAGCTGAGGCCTGGAAGCGCGACCCCATCAAGCGCCTTGAGACCATCCTGCTGGATAGGAATATTCTGACGGCAGAGACGGTTGAGGCGATCGATGCGGAAGTCGTCGAGCGGGTTGAGAAGATTTACGAAGAGGCCGATGCCAGTCCTCATCCCGATCCTGAAGAGGTCTACGACAACATCTACACCGACATGGACGTGGAGAAGGGACACTAGCACTCTTAAGGGGTAAGGCTCCTTACTGAACACCAAAGTTGAATTTCCTTACCCCTTACGCATTACTCTTTACGAATTACAAACATG
>JACMJO010000126.1 GCA_014380605.1 Fimbriimonadaceae bacterium
AAGTCATTTCTTGAACACAATAAAAGCCTATCTCCGTTGCGATTCCCACGCACCAGCCACGTAACCTGCTCCCTCAACTCCGGCATGTCAAAAGGTTGCTGTGCATGCGCATCTGCACTCTTTCCTCTAGTTTCATCTGCTGCGTTAAGATTCGATTAACCTTTCCTTGCTTTCCGGTCAGATCATAATCGGCATGTTTAAACTTCAATAGTTTTGAAGATTTTGGCACTCGTCTTACCGGTACTTTCCCTTTCGATGTCGCTTCCAGATTGGACGTTGACTTCGGAATCGTCAGGATTCAACACTGTCTATGAGAACGCTGGAGCCGTTGTTGGCCCTGGAACTCTTACAAACGCTTCAACCAATCCGGACTATCATCTAATGTGGGCTGTCTACCAAGATAAGGGCGAAGAGGCATGGGAGGCCCCATACTCAACCGACTTAGCGGAAATTGGTTACGGAATCGAGACGCTAAACATGAGTTTCACACCCGCCCTTGAACTTCCGACGGGCGTGTGGCTAATAGAGGCAAAGATTCGTGCAGACTATCACAATCAACAATGGCATCATTTCCTGTTCGGCACTGTTATTCGAAATGGCTATTGGGAAAGTTTCGACGGATTTCGCATGACATACGTGGAAGAATAGATGCCGACTCTGCGCGAAAGTGCTATTGGTTCCCTGCTCTTGCTTTTCAACACAGCTCAATGCGGTGAAGAACGAGTCCTTGTGACTTATGACGAAGCACGACCTTCTCAACTAGAATTGTTAAGGATCGTATCGCTGGAAGATAAAGCAATAACGGAAAATGGACTGGTCAGAATCCCCGGAAAGACTTGCACCTATCTAATTGATCGAGAGTTGTGGGAGCCGGCAACTTGGAGGTTGGCAAAGTCGGTGGGGGCCACTTTGGAGTCAATTGGTGCTCAAGATGAGTATTCGATTGGGCAACTGGGCGACGAGGCTAGTGAAGTTATGCTAAAGCGACTTAACGCACTATCAACACCCAGTGGTGCACCCCTTTTCAGCAAGGACACTAGTTTCTTTGTGGAAGCAGTGGCGAATGTTTCACTTGGAAAAGGGGAAGCTACTTTTGTCGTGAGGGAAAGAGCACGATCAAATGGCCATATCGCTGACCGAAAAATCCCATCGAAGTCGCCAATCTATGCTCGCCCAGATTTGAAGAATTCAATCTGTATTAATGCTAGCCAGGATTCAACGGATGCGGCGCATTGGAAGAGACTAGCCAGCACATGGGTGGTGCTTCTAGAAAGGCGGAAGCAGATTGAAGAAGACCTTACGGACCTGGAGAGGAAGCTAATCTCTCATTTTAAGTTGGGTATCGCTGGAGCTGATAGGCTTTGGCCAAGCAAGCAAATTCAACAGTTGCCAGAGTCGGTTGCTTCGCAGATTCAGCAGCAATCTTTCCGAAAGGGCTGGAGCATCGAACAAACTAAAGGCGCAAAGGTTGCTAGCGTCAAATCTACGTTGTTAGTTGTCTTTACATTCGGAAAGAATGAGATTGCGTTTCCACTCAGGTCGCTTTTTGATCGATAGCCTTTTGGCTATCTAGGCTATGTGGATCATTCCTACCTGAGCTCAATTGAGCTCAGGTTCAGTCCAACCGACTTTGCCGCCTTCCTAGCTTCCCGCTCAAGCCCTGGCATCCTAGCCTTCGCGATCTTTCGAAACGGCTCGATGACAACTTCTGCGCCCTTGCCCTTCCGGTTCAATCGCCAAGTGCCGACAAACTTGCCGTCGACGAGGACCCCTGCCTCCACCTGTGCCGCTATGCGGAACACCTTCGTTCTATCTTTCTCCGCCAGAAAGAGGGTCTTGTCGGCATGGCCAAGCGTGAGCGGATCGAACTTCGCCAAAAGATTCACGCGTGGCACACCGCCCTCCACAAGCCCTCCATGAAGAAATCGATCACCCGGCATCCCTTCAACTTCGACGGGCGTAAACTCATCCTGGATGGACTCAAACACCGGCATAACGCTTGATTTGAGCAGGCCCGTCCAATGCCGAAAGTCGGCGATCGTGGCCGGTCCATATGCTGAGAAGTATCGTCGAAGCAACTCCGCGATTGCCGTCGACCGATCTGGAAGTTCACCACAGTCGTGCCGGGCAAATCGGGTCGCACCTCCATCCGAGACGATGAGTTTGAGCTTGCCCAGATAAGCAAGTCCTTTAACATCTGCTCCCCAGCCCGCCATCGGAACCTCTTTCAGGGCCGGAAGCGCCTCGTGCAGCTCGGTCCTGGTCAGAGCCCCCGCTGAAAGCGACTCATAAATCTCCGCGCACCGCTCGCGAACTTGAGCTTCGGTGAGTCCCTCGGAGCCTTCCATCCACCGACAGAACCGCAAAAAGAAGTTCTCGCCAATCGCTCCCATTGCTACCGCAAAATCAGCGGCAGTATGGGCGTGGAGGGTGTGCCGCAGGGTCCAGCTCTTGAGAACGGTCTTGTTCTCTTCTTTCTTATGCCAAGTCGGCTTGAAACTCTTCACTCGGAAAGCCAGAGCTGTAGGCAATGAAGCCGAGTACTGCGTCTGAATGGCAAATACAGCATGGAGCGCCTCCAACGGGGTTGCATAAGGCTGGGACAAGCCGTGGCGACCCAGAATATGGGCGCGCGCTTGCGTCTGGGTCAATCGGAGCACGATTGATATTCTGGACTAACCGCCTTCTCGACAACTGCATCCGCAGTTCTCGCAACAACGGCAGACGCCGACGCAACACCTGCCTCCCGGAGGCGTAATGATGACGCCCGTACTGCGGCGAACCGTCTCGCCCTTAAAGCTGATCACTCCGGTCGTTCTCTCCATTTTCACAATGATGAAGGGACTAATCACCACCTGCGGGTACCTCATTCCAGGCACCGGCAATTGCTCTTGAAAGGTCACTAGGATCTCGCCGGTCTTGACACGCTTGATGGACGAAACCACGACTTCATATCCAGGATTTGCCCTTGGACCCAGATTCACCGCGATCAGCTTTTCCCTGGCCCAGTCGACTCCGCTGGTCGGGACTTTCCCGGCGATGGGCCCGTTCACCCGCTCCCAGTAGGTTTGGAACTGGCCTTCCGTTTCAAAGACGTTGGTGAGCGTTCCCTTGGCATTTGAGAAGGCTCCCTGGCGATATGTTCGCCATGTGACCATGTCCTGACGGCCGCCTTGGGACCTAGTCGGAACAAATGAGCAAACCAGTGCGACGACCATAGCCGTCTTAGCGATGAGGGACCACGGATTCATGTCCTATCTTGACGCACGGATTGGCGCAAAGTTTCGACCAAGGATCGGCAACTCTAACAGGGTTCGCCGCGCCACGCAACGGTGTCATCATGGAAGCGTGCGCCGTCGAGCCGCCAAACGGACGGCCGTCCACCCTACCGAACGCCTCGAACTTGTCGAAGGCATGCGCGGCGTTGCCGCCTTGTATGTGGTTCTCAGCCACTTTGTGAACATCGTCGATCCCAGGCTGCTGGAAGGCAAGAGCACATCGCCGATTTGGCTTCAGAAGCTGATGATGCCGTTTACCTACGGGCACTTGGCGGTTGCGGCATTTATCGTCCTGTCTGGTTTCTGTCTCCAACTTTCCCTCTTCAATGGCAAAGACGGGCGCATCCACGACCTCAAGCGATTCCTTCAGCGGCGGGCTTGGCGAATCCTGCCCGCTTACTACGCTTCCCTAGCGCTGTCCATCGGAGTCTGCATTTGGGTGACTCAGTACCAAACCGGCCTGCCCTACAGCCAATACGTGCCCGTCACTCGTGAAAACGTACTGGCACATGTCTTCATGGTCCATAACCTGTCTCCCGAGTGGATGTACAAGATCAATGGGGTCCTCTGGAGCATCGCGCTAGAGATCCAGCTTTATCTGATGTTCCCGCTCTTCGTGATCCTGCTGTTCAGGTTCGGGCGAGTCGGGATAGTTGGAATCGGCTCCCTCTTCGCCTTCCTTACGCTCGCCTTTCTGCCGGTGGCAACAAAGCTCTATCCCTGGTTCGTGCCGCTTTTCTGCTTGGGAATGGCGACCGCCCACTTTGCCTACCGCCCAAACCTGCGCGTCGGAATTCAGCCTCGGCTTGCGTCGGTTTGCTTTTGGTTCAGCTTGGTTGGAATCGGACTGACTGTGGGCATGAAGTCGCTTATTCCCAGCGATCTGTTTATCGGACTCTCGGTATCGTGCCTCATCTATTTAGGGGCGGTCGCCCCTTGGCTCAGGCTTCCAGGAACGTTTGGATGGAAGCCGTTGATCAAGCTCGGGGCGTTCTCTTATAGCCTCTATCTAATGCACCACCCGATCCTGCAAGTCCTGTTCGTCAACAAGCCCGCGTGGGCAAAGGGCGATGGGCTTGAGATGGTGTTTTGTTTAGCCGTAGCGCTCCCCCTGATCCTGTTGGGCACTTGGCTATTCAGCCTCGCTTTTGAGAGACCCTTCATCGCCAAGAAGGCGGGAAGCAGGCAGACAGATCGCGCGGATGACTACACGCCGGTTGGGCTACCGCTAAGAACGTTAGGGGCGACGCCGACTTATGCGGCGGTCATGATGGAAGATTCGGAACTTACTCCGGCAAGAACTTGACCTTAATCGCCGCGACTTGTCGCTGAGTCTTGATCATCACATAAGGCGTCGTTAGAGCTTGCGTAACTAGCTGGTTTGGGCCTGGTTTAATCAGCCTCGCCTCAACCACGAGCCGCTGTATGTCGACGCTGGAGATGCGCTTGACATCGATTCCGAATCCGCCCGTGGGTTGCTGGCCGCCAAAGACAACTAGGACCTGTTCCGTATTCCAGTCGACTTGCTTGGTCAGCTTGGAAATCTTGTCTTCGGCCCGGTTGCCCTTCATGAACTCTTCGAAGGCTCGCTCAGTTCTCAAAACCTTAACGCCCTGCTCTGCTTCGCCGGACTGGGTGCCCCGGTCGATGACCTGGAACGGTACGTCGGCGCGTCCCTGGGCTAAAGCCAGGCCAAGCAACGCAACGGACGAGAAAACAAAAATTAAGGCCTTCATCAGGATCACCACTGTTACGACGAATGATGACCTACTTCGTTGCCATAATCTGGTGAAAGGCCTATGGCAGTTCTGGCGGTCCATCGCCAAGGGTGAGCGCCCAGTAACCGACCGATCGCCACTCACCCATCTTAAATCCCATGTTCGGCAAGGTCCCCACATGCTTCATTCTCATCGCCTCGTGAAGCCGCACACTGGCATCGTTGGGAAGCGCGATTCCCGCCACGATCGTTCGAAAGCCGTTGCTTTCCAGCGCTTGGAATAGATGCCGATATAACTCCTGGCCAAATCCCTTACCGTGGTGCTCGGGATCGACGTAGACGCCAACCTCGGTAGTCCATCGATAGGCTTCTCGAGGTTTCCAGGTTGAAGCGCGGGCAAAGGCGACCACGCCCTCATCCAAGTCTTTGATGAACCAGGGATGCTTGCGATCGACGTAAGCGTCTTGGGTTTCCTCCAAGTTGACCGGGACGACTCCAAAGTGGGCGAACGTCCGATCGATGGCTTCGTTCTCGATCCGATTGATCGCCTCTAGATCGCGTTCCTCCGCCGGTCGAACCATAGCCATTGTTACCGAGTGTCGGAGGTAGCCTAGCTCGATGAATTCGACCACCTGCGACATTCTCATCGTCGGCGGAGGCACCGGCGGTTGTGCCGCCGCGATGGCCGCCACGTCGATGGGTCTGCATGTGGTCATGACTGAGCCCTACAACTGGATCGGCGGCCAGTTGACGTCTCAGGCTGTGCCACCGGACGAGCATCCTTGGATCGAGCAGTTTGGCTGCACGGCGCGGTATCGGCGATATCGCGATTTGGTGCGAGCGTGGTATCGAAGCGATACGCCTTTGACCGAAGCGGCCCGTTCAGAACGGTGGCTGAACCCGGGCGGCGGGTGGGTGAGCAAACTCTGCCACGAACCCAAGATCGGTTGGGAAGTCCTCCGGCAGATGCTATCTCACCCGCTTCTTGATGTTCGATTGCATAGGATTCCCGTTCGTGCTGAGGTCCATGGAGATCAGGTCCTGGCGTTGGTGCTCAAAAACCTGGAGAACGGGGATGAAGAACGAGTCGAAGCTAACTACTTCTTGGACGCCACGGAACTGGGCGACCTGTTGCCCATAACCGGAACCGAGTACATAACCGGCGCAGAATCCAAGCGAGACACGGGTGAGCCTCACGCCGTTGATGGCGATCAAGAACCGCACAACGTCCAAGGGCTGACCTGGGTGATGGCGCTTGGCTATGATGCCGCAGGCGATCACACGATCGAGAAGCCCGCCCAATACGACTATTGGCGAACCTATCGCCCTTCGTTCTGGCCGGATAATCTGCTCAGCTTCAAGATGCTGGACGTCCGCACTTTGGAGCCTCGCGACTTCCCCTTGTTTGGAAACGATCGGTTCAACCTTTTCGAGTATCGCCAGATCGTCGATCCGACAATCTATGAGGATTCGAGGGAAGCGGCAACGATCGCCAACTGGCCCCAAAACGACTACTTCGATGGGAACATCATCGATGAGCCTGCAGATGTAGTTGCGACCAGGCTTGAAGCTTCCCGACAACTCAGCCTGTCCTTCCTCTACTGGCTCCAGAGCGAAGGGGGCTACCCCGGCCTCCATCTGAGGCCGGACCTCACGGGAACCCCTGATGGATTAGCTCAAGCGCCTTACATCCGAGAATCTCGGCGAATCAAAGCCCAGTTCACGGTTCTCGAGCAGCATGTGGCGGCCTACACGAACGAAGGTCGAGACCGAGCGGCTGATTTCCCGGATTCAGTCGGTATCGGGGCCTATCGGCTCGACCTGCATCCCAGCACGAGCGGAGCGAACACCATCGACACGAGCTCGCTTCCTTTCCAGATTCCGTTGGGCTCCCTGATCCCGGTTCGGATGCGGAACCTGCTCCCCGCCTGCAAGAACCTTGGCGTCACTCACCTGACCAACGGCTGCTACCGGCTTCACCCGGTCGAGTGGAACATCGGGGAGTCGGCAGGCCTGCTTGCTGCTTTTTGCCTTCAATCCGGATTAGAGCCAGCCCAAGTCTGGGCGTCGCCGGACCTCATCAAGGACTTTCAGGAGCTTTGCATGAAGCAAGGCATTGAGATCGAGTGGCCCAGGCTGTACGCGCTCTAACCCAACATGCCGCGCAAGGTGGCTTCCGCCACGGCTAGCGCCTCGGCGATCTTGCCCGCGTCCTTGCCGCCTGCCGTTGCAAAATCCGGTCGTCCGCCACCGCCGCCACCGGCGACCTTGGCGACTTCTCTCAGCAAGTTTCCTGCATGAGCGCCGCGAGCTTGGGCATCGGGGCCGACTTTGCAGACGAACATCGCCTTGCCGTCCATCGCAACCGCACTGAGACCCACTCGATTGGGTTTGCCTTCGACCAACTTATCGGCCGCGAGGGACGCTTCTGCCTGTTCGCCTTCGCCCACGTTCTGGATCGCCAGTTCGATGCCATCGATCTCGATGACTTGGGCCTGGACTTGGGTGGCGCCAACGCTTCGGGCCTTCTCTAGCTTCTGCTTAAGGTCTCGTTGAGCTTCCACATGCTTCTCGATGGAATGGATTAAATCTTTAGGCGTAGACTTTAACTTATCCGCCGCTTCTTTCAGGAGGTGAGCCTGCTCGAGGACCCACTCGTAAGCGCCCTCGCCGGTGAGGGCCTCGATTCGGCGGACTCCGCTTGCCGCACTTGCCTCGTGGACGATCTTGAAGAGGCCGATCTCGCCGGTGGTGCGGACATGGATGCCGCCGCAAAGCTCTCGGCTGAAGCTCTTCTCGTTTGCGGCTTCGCTCCCGATCTGAACCAGCCTCACGAAGTCGCCATACTTCTCGCCGAACAACGCCATCGCCCCCATCGCCCTTGCCTCGGCGATCGGCAGGTTGGCAAAGGTGTTCACGGGCAGGTTTTCCAACGCCTTCTCGTTGACGATCCGCTCCACCTCTGACTTTTGCGCTTCCATCATGGCTTGGCCGTGGGTGAAGTCGAACCGCAGGCGATCCGGGCCAACGTAGGAGCCCGCCTGGGTGACATGCTTGCCCAGAACCTGACGCAGGGCGGCATGGAGGAGGTGGGTCGCAGTGTGGTTGCGAGTGATGCGGGCGCGGCGGTTTTGGTCAACTTCGGCTTCGACGACCAAGCCGGTCAGCCTCATCGGGTCCTCCACCGGCATCCGGATCGGCTCGACCTCGTGGACAAAGACGCCGTCCTGCTTGATCACATCAGTTACGCGCCCTTCAAATCCGCCGCCGATGAGAAGCCCGGTGTCGGAGACTTGGCCCCCGGATTCAGCATAGAAGGGCGTTTCCTTTAGGGCGATGGCGAGAGGCCAAGGTGCCTCGGAGGGGGAGGGTAGGGTGGGGGTTCTCTCTCCAGGAATGTGGATCGCGCCCGTCACTTGAGTCTGGGCTTGGGTGGAGTCGTAGCCAACAAACTCAGTCGGAGTGGGCTTGATCGCCTGGTCGCCCCCCATGATCTGGGCAACGATGGTGACCTGCACCCCGCCGTAAACGGATTCACGCTCGGTCCCGCCACGGGAGCGTTCTTGGGCTTCCTTAAGAGCGGATTCGTAGCCTTCTTCGTCGACTAGAATTCCTAGCTCAGCACAGAGTTCCTTTGTCACTTCGAATGGGAATCCGTAGGTGTCATACAGCCTGTAGGACAAAGCACCCGGGAATGGCTTTACACTGACGCCTGGGGCAAATGCTAATTCTCCAGCGTCAAATAGGCTTCTAAAATTAGTGGACCAGACACCTTCACGGAGTTCAGGCTTGGATTCATACAGTAGTTCCAGGTATTGCTGTTGGAAGAACTCCAGGAATTGTCCCAAGCCTTCTGAAAGTGTCCGCCGGAACAACGCCTCCTCACCCTTCAATGTCTCCACAATCACGTCCCGGCGCTCGATCAGTTCCCGGTAGTGGTCGCCCATCGACTCCACGACGCCTTCGAAGACCAAGTGGACGAACGGCTCTTCGAAGCCCAGAACCCGCTGTCCCTTCAGAACGGCCCGGCGGATGAGGCGACGGAGGACGTAGCCTCGACCCGAATTTGCGGGATGAACACCGTCGGCGATGCAGAAGCAGGCGGTGCGGATGT
>JACMJO010000127.1 GCA_014380605.1 Fimbriimonadaceae bacterium
CGCACCGCCTCCAGGAACGGCAGCGATTCGATGTCGCCCACCGTGCCGCCGATCTCGACGATGGCCACATCCATTTCCTGCGCCGTGCCCATGCCAGCGCCGCGGCGGATGTAGTCTTGAATCTCGTTGGTGACATGCGGAATCACCTGCACCGTTTTGCCTAGATACTCGCCGCGCCGCTCCTTCTTGATCACTGAGTCGTAAATCTGACCGGTGGTGAAGTTGTTGACCTTGCGCATCTTGGCCGAGATGAACCGCTCGTAGTGGCCAAGGTCGAGATCGGTTTCTGCGCCGTCGTCGGTGACAAAGACCTCGCCGTGCTGGAAGGGGTTCATGGTTCCGGCATCGACGTTGATGTAGGGATCGAGCTTGAGCGGAGCGACGGTATAGCCTCGATTTCGTAGGAGTCTTCCGAGGCTAGCGGTCGTGATTCCCTTGCCGATCGAACTCACCACCCCGCCCGTTACAAAAATGTATTTCGTCATGATCCCGTCCTCTTTTATCAACCCCGCCAAACAGACGAACCCGCCGGACACAAAGATGCCCGCAAAACCGTTAGGGGGTTTTAGAGATTATACAGCCAACCCTTGTGTAAAGAGCGTGTTAACGTTGGCAACCGGGGCTATTGGTCGTATTCTAATTAGCGTAGGCTCTTTTAGATATCGCCAAATTTTCGCGGGGGAAGATTGATCGATGAGCAATTCGAGTGAAAAGTCAAAGGCGGCCTGGCTCGACCAGAATCAGTATCCGTTTCCGAGCCGCTTCTGCCAGGTAGATGGCGGGGCAATGCACTATGTGGACGAAGGGCAAGGCGAGCCGATCTTGTTCGTGCATGGGTTTCCAACCTGGTCCTTCATGTGGCGAGGCTTGATTAATGATTTATCGGTAAAGCACCGGTGTATCGCAATGGACCATATAGGGTTTGGGCTGTCCGATAAGCCTGAGCATTGGAGTTACACGCCGGAGGCGCACGCTCGCAATTACCGGAAACTGCTTGATCACTTGGGGATTTCAACGTTCAGTTTGGTCGTGCACGACTTCGGAGGCCCAATTGCGCTAGCCCACGCGCTCGACTTTCCCGGTCGGATCAATCGCATCTGTGCGATCAACAGCTTCATGTGGTCGGTCAAAAGCGATGAGCACTTTGTGAAGTTCGATCACAAGGTCAACGGGCCGATTGGAAAAATGGCCCTAACGGCCACTCCGATCGGATTGAACAAGATGCTTCACGACATGGTCGAGATGAAGCAGAAGGTTTCCGACAAGATTTATCCGCAATACACCGGACCCTTCCACAAAGCATCGGATAGGCAAGGCCCTTACGGTCTGGCTAAAGGTTATATCGGTTCAAGTCAGTGGCTCTACGATCTCTGGGTCCGGAAGGAGGCCATAGCGGACAAACCTGTGCAGGTCATTTGGGGAATGAAGGACAAGCTGTTCACCATCGAGCAACTCAATAAGTGGCGCCACTATTGGCCCAACGCGGACATTGTGACGTTCCCGGAGTCGGGCCATCTGGTCGCGGAGGAACAGGCTAGAGACTTTGAGGCGGCGGTTTACATGTTCTTGGATGGGCATAGCGAATTGGCTGGCGTCACCAAGGCGATCCACGCCGACTTTTGATGCCTAGCGGTAAACTCGCCGCTCAAATATGGATTATCGGCGAACCTACGTCCGCGACCTCTTTAACCTGTCACCGGGTACCCAGGCCTCTGCCTATGGATGGGTGAAGACCCGCCGGGACAGCAAGGGCATTTCGTTTGTCCAGCTAAGCGATGGGTCTTGCTTTAAGGACTTGCAGATCGTAGTGAACGAGGGGACGGTTTCGGCCGATGCGTTGAAACTGATCACGACCGGGGCTTGTGTACGGTTCGATGGTGAGATCGTGGAGTCTCCAGCCGCGGGCCAGGCAGTTGAACTGCTTGCCAAGGATGTCGAAGTCTTCGGCGCGGCCGATCCTGAGAAGTATCCGCTTCAGAAGAAGGGCGCGACGATGGAGTATCTCCGCGAGATCGCCCATCTTAGGGTTCGAGGCAACACCTTTGGCGCGGTCTTTCGAGTTCGGGCCCAGGCGGCTTTCGCGATCCATCAGTTTTTCCACAATCGCGGCTTCCACTACATCCAGCCACCGATTATCACGGCAAGCGACGCCGAAGGCGCAGGCGCGATGTTTGCGGTATCGACCAACCTTCAGTTGGACGACAAACATCAATACAAATTGACATCGAACGACCCCGCCGCCGACTTTTTCGGCAAGCCTTCCTTCCTGACGGTCAGCGGCCAGCTTGAGGCGGAGACGCTCGCGTTGGGTCTGACAAACGTTTACACCTTCGGCCCAACCTTCCGCGCTGAGAACTCCAGCACAAGCCGGCACCTTGCCGAGTTCTGGATGGTCGAGCCCGAGATGGCTTTCTGCGAAATCGAAGGCAATATGACTCGGGCCGAGGAGTTTCTGAAAGAGGTCATCGGCTACCTTCTAGAGAACTCTGGCCAAGACTTGGACTTCTTCAACCCACGCATTGAGCCTGAACTCCTCAAGACTCTCAGCCATGTGGTTGATAGCCCGTTTGAGCGGATGACCTACACCGAGGCAGTAAAGCTGTTAGAGGCAAGCGGCGAGAAGTTCGAGTATCCCGTCTTCTGGGGAACCGACCTTCAGAGCGAGCACGAGCGGTGGCTGACCGAGGTCAAAGTGGGCCGTCCTGTGATCCTCACGGATTACCCGAAGGAGATCAAGGCCTTCTACATGAAGGAGAACTCAGACGGAAAGACGGTTCGGGCAATGGATGTGCTTGCCCCGAGAATCGGGGAGATCATTGGCGGTTCGCAGCGCGAAGAGCAGCTCGATGTATTAGAGCGCAAGATCGCCGACTTCGGCTTGCCCTTGGAACCCTACTGGTGGTATCTGGACCTGCGAAGATTCGGGAGCGCTCCCCATGCCGGGTTTGGCCTGGGCTTTGAGCGGTTGCTCATGTACGTGACCGGCATGAAGAATATCCGGGATGTGATCCCCTATCACCGAACCCCCGGCAACGCGGAGTTCTGACCTGGCATTCAACCTCTTCAAGCGGTTCGACCAACGGCTTGCCGCCGAGTTAAAGTCGCAGCGAAAGACCATCGCCATCGGATTGGCCTGCGTTCTGGTGACCACCTTCCTGACGACCGCTACCCTGCCGCTTATGCGGGGCGGCATCCAAGCGATTACCGATGCGGCGGGCTATACCGAGCAGAAGATGTTTCTCGATGCCGAGATCGAGGTTATTGCCAAGGATCTGGGCAAACAGAGTCGAGAAGTTGCCCAAGCTCTTTCCCCAATTCAGAAGGTTAGGGATGCCTCCGGGGCGATTATCTCCAAGTCCGAAATTGCCTTGGCGGCCGAGAGCCTTAAGGTCACAACCAGTGCGTTTGAGCAGGCGGTAACAAAGGCACGAGGAGGCTTGGCCAAAAAGCGAAGCCCTCAGGAAGCCCTTGCTTTGCTCGGAAAAATCTGTCTGCTGGTCATAGGCCTCTTTGCGCTCAAATACTGGTTTACCAGAGGCCAGAGCTACTACCTGAGCAAAGCCGCCGCTCGGCTGGCGAGCAATTTAAGGGTCAAGCTGTACACAAAGCTTCAAAGGCTTCCAGTCAGCTACTTCAACCAGAAGAGGTCGGGCGCGACTCAAAGCGTCTTGACCAACGATGTCGGCGTATACCAGACGGCCGTCACGATCATTCGAGACAGCATCGACGGACCGCTGAAGGCGCTTGGGGCGCTGGGATACATCTTCTACACCCAATGGCAATTAGGTTTGATCACCCTGTTCTTTCTGCCCCCGATGGCGATCGCCATCCAGCGGAACGCGCGGAAGATGAAGCAAGCTCAGCGCACGGTTCAATCCGATCTGGCGAACTTAAACGCGATGACCCTGGAATCGCTTCAAGGCACCCGAGTCGTCAAAGCGTTTGCGGCCGAGGATCGGATGGAGGAGGAGTATTCGGGACTTGTCGAACGAACATTCGAGAGCCAGATGCGGGCGACGCGGCGAAATGCCTCCCTAAGGCCGTTGGTGGAACTCATTGGCGCGGTCGCATTGGCGGTCTTTCTCTATGCCAGCGGCGTGTTGGCTTATCGTGGAGTGCTTCAGGTTGCCGACTTGATCGCATTGATCGCCGCACTGGACATCATCAATCAAGGCTCCCGAAACATCGCCTCGGTGAACAACACGTACGCTCAGGTTCAAGCTGCGAGCGAAAGAATCTACTCTGAAGTGCTGGACGTTCCCGACGAACACTTTGAATCGGTGGGCAAGAAGACGATTCCCAACCCATCGGGGCGAATCGTTTTTGAGGGAGTTTCGTTCCAGTACCCAGACGGAACTCAGGCCCTGGATCAGGTCAACTTCACGCTTGAACCGGGCACCAGCCTTGCGTTGGTCGGCCCAAGCGGAGCTGGTAAGAGCACGATCGCGGACCTGCTTCTGCGGTTCTATGATCCTTCTGCGGGTCGGATCACCTTCGACGGGATCGATATACGCGAGCTTGACACTCCTTGGCTGCGCAATCAGATCGGCGTCGTCCCGCAGCAAACGTTCTTGTTTGCGGGCAGCCTGGCTGAAAACATTAGGTTGGGTCGGCCCGACGCTACCGAAGGCGAGGTCGAAGACGCCGCAAGGGCCGCGCACGTAGATGTTTTCGCAGCATCATTGCCTGAGAAATACGAAACGGTAATCGGCGAGCAAGGAAGTGGCTTGAGCGGCGGTGAACGCCAACGGGTCGCCATCGCCCGAGCGCTGGTGAGGAAGCCGACTTTGCTTTTGTTGGACGAGGCCACTTCAGCCCTAGACGCAAGCAGTGAGCGCGCGGTGACGGAGGCATTGGATGAGATCATGCGGCAGCGAACGACTCTGTTCATTGCGCACCGGCTCACCACGGCGGCTCGAGCCGATCGAATTCTGTATCTTCGTCGAGGTCAAGTGGTCGAAGAAGGACCCCACAAGGACCTTATGGATCGCAATGGCGAGTATGCGGCTTTGTTCAGAGTCTTTAGCAATGGGGTTTTAGACAATGGGCTTGAATAGCTTTCTGGAGTGTCGGCAATTGGAGTGCGGATACCCGGATCGGGGGGTGTTGAAGGGTGTGGACACTTCCTTCGAGCCTGGGACTTCGACCGCGATCATCGGGCCAAACGGAAGTGGCAAGACAACGTTGCTCAAGACGCTTTCTGCCGACCTAAAGCCGATCCGCGGATCGATTCGGATCGGCGATCAAGATATCGCTTCGCTTTCCGTGTCGGAGATAGCCAAGATAATTGCTTTCGTGCCCCAACAGGAGCACATTCCCTTCCGGTTCACCGCTTGGGAAGTTGCGATGATGGGAAGAATCGTGCGATCAGCGGGTCTCTGGGATTCGCCTGAGGATCGGGCGGCCGTTACCGATGCCCTCCAGAAAACAGACGCGATCGGCTATGCAGACAGACCGATCAACGAGCTAAGCGGGGGGGAGCGCCAAAGAGTCCTTCTTGCGCGGGCAATTGCCCAGGACACCCCCATCATCGTGCTGGATGAGCCGACTACCCACCTGGATATCACCCACCAAATCGATCTCTGTAGAATGGCTCGAGAGCTGGCGAACGCCGGAAAGCTAGTTATCTCAGCGATGCACGACCTCAATATCGTGGGGCTGATGGCGGATCGGGTGATCCTGATTGGCGCTGGGGCCATTCGACTT
Source organism: Fimbriimonadaceae bacterium (assembly GCA_014380605.1). Classification (GTDB taxonomy): domain Bacteria; phylum Armatimonadota; class Fimbriimonadia; order Fimbriimonadales; family Fimbriimonadaceae; genus 55-13. The sequence continues at coordinate 5,707 of JACMJO010000127.1, forward strand.
GCGGGGTCGACAGAAGAAGTCTTACGCTCGAAGAAACTGGACGAGGTTTACGGCGTCGCTTTTCAGCGAATAGAAAATGGCGGCAGAACCGTAGTTCTGCCGCCATTTGCATCGCTGGAGAGCCTTACTTCTTAGTCTGATCCGTGTACCACTGAGTCGAGGTAGACGAGTCGTTCGGAGTTGGTTTATAAGTTTGTTGCTTGGGAACGGCAATGGAGGGTCCCGTGGGCGCTCCTTCCATGCCTGGCCTTCCCGGTTGCGCCTTGCCTGGTTTCATCATGCCCTTATTCATGGACGTGATTTGGCTTGGGCTCATGGTGGGTCGCTCGCCTTGCTCGGCTGCTGGTGGGGGCGGAGCCTCTTGGCCATGACCGTGACCGTCGTCGCCCTTGGGACGTTGCCCGTAGATAATTCCAACGGCGAGAAGCATGATTACCAAGCAAGTCGCCAGCACAATCGGTGGTTTACGTTTTTTCATTGAATCAATAGCTCCTTGCGGAATGAGTGCACAATTCTATAATGATGGTTCTATGGTAGCAGGATTTGGGCCAATGGACGTTCGATCTTGAGTCTGAAGACCGTTGCCATCGACGCCCGCTTGGTCGGCGGTACCAGCACGGGGGACTCCTCGTATTGGGCTGGCCTACTTCACGGTCTGTCCCATTTGGATCTCGACCTGCATTTCCTACTTTTCTCTAACGCCGTTCTACCGGCAACGATTCCCGAATCGGACAAATTCTCGTGGATTCATGTTCCCGCGAGATCGTCTCGATGGTGGAGCTACGTCGCTTTTCCGCTGAAGGCGCGAAAGTTGGGCGCCCGGGCTATCCACACGCAATACAGCCTAAGCCCATTGGCAGGTCGTCTCGGAATCACCACGATCCACGACGTCTCATTTTTTATCGGGCCGGAGTGGTTCAAGCCTCGGGATCGGATGATCTTGCGCCAAACGGTGCCGGCGGCGGTTCGCAGATCCCGGAAGGTGATTGCTGTTTCCAAGACATGCGCCGCCGAGATCGAGCGCTATATGCCTGGCGCGGCAAAGAAAACCGTGCCGATCTACAACGGTTTACCGCCTTGGGTCCATCAGGTTTCGGAGCCTTCCGTGGCTTTAGACAAGATTGGAGTGAAACAACCCTACATGCTTACCGTTGGCACCCAGTGGCCCCGCAAGAATATGCAGTTGGCCATCAATGCCGCCAAGGAGTATCGTGAGATGCCGTTGGTAGTTACAGGCAAGGCAGGTTGGGGAGATCAGGCGGAGGGGGCTCATGTCAAGGCGGTTGGCTACGTCGACAATGAGACACTTTGCGCCCTCTATTCAGGAGCTAGCCTTTACTTGGCGCCCAGCCGCCACGAGGGGTTTGGGATTCCAGTGATCGAGGCGTTCGCCTGTGGTTGTCCGGTGCTGTGCAGTACGGGCGGGGCTTTGCCTGAGGTGGCGGGAGACGCGGCGGTGGTTGAGCCGACTTGGGACTCGACCCATTGGGCAGGCACCATCCGCGAGATGCTGGCGGATTCGAGTAAGCTCATGGAGCTGTGCCAGCGAGGGTTTGAGAGGGTCAAGAAGTTTGATTGGATCGAATCGGCGCGTCAAACGGCAGACGTTTACCGGGAAGTTCTAGGTTGATCGATCCTGAGTTATTATCAATCCTTGCGTGCCCCATTTGCGATGAGCGGCCACCCCTGCAACAGCAGGGTGAATTTCTTGTTTGCAGCCTCAGGGGCCACGGGTTTAGAGTCGTCGATGGAATCCCGCACCTACTGCCAGAAAACGCCATCGAAGCAGACGATTTGAAGGAAAAACTGAATGACCGCGACTCCGCTTAAGGTTCTCGTTCTCCATGGCCCCAACCTAAACATGACTGGGTTCCGAGAGCCCGACGTATACGGAAAAAAGCCACTCGAAGATATCGATGCTGAGATAAAAACGGCGGCGGATCGACTGGGAATTGAGATTAGAATCTTGCAGTCGAATTCTGAAGGGACCTTGATCGACACGATCCAGGAGCATCGTCGGTGGGCCGACGCGATTATCATCAATCCCGGCGGCTTGACCCACTATTCCATCGCCTTGCGGGATGCTTTGGTCAGCGTACGACTACCGGTAGTGGAAGTTCATTTGAGCAACGTTCACTCGCGAGAAGAGTTCCGGCGGCACTCGGTTATCGCGCCGATCTCGTTGGGGCAAGTCGTTGGGTTCGGTGGATTTGGATATGTCATGGCTCTTGAGGCTGTCTTGAACGTGGAGAGGGAAGTCGTTTGATGTCTAATCTGGCTCGAGTGCGATCGAAGATGGCCGAGTCTGGAGTTCAGGCAATGCTTGTCAGCGATATCGCCAGCGTCCGTTGGTTGACTGGATTCACCGGTTCCTTTGGCTATGTGGTCGTATCTGCCGATAGGGCGCGATTCGTCACCGACAGCCGCTATGCGATTCAGGCAGGCGAGCAAGTGTTAGAGATGCCGAACGTCTGGTTCCAGAGCCCGGTGGTGCTGGATGAGTTCCTTGCTCAGCAAGTGTCTGATTTGGGTTTCTCCAAGCTAGGATTCGAGGCGTCCAGCGTCACCTATGCTACATACGAGAAGTGGAAGAGCCGATTCGTGGGAGTTGAGCTGTATGGCGCTCCAGATTTGATTTCCAAGCTTAGGATGGTAAAGACAAAGGATGAGTTGGACCGAATCCGCCAAGCCTGTGGCGTTGCGGACGCTTGCTTCCAGCATGTTATCCGCATGATTCAGCCCGGAGTGTCGGAGTGGGATGTCAGTCTCGACATTGAGTTCTTCATTCGGCGAAGCGGATTTGAATTGGCATTTGAGCCGATTGTGGTGAGCGGCGAGCGAAGCGCCAGACCGCATGGACGAGCAAGCGAAAAGAAGCTGGAGCTTGGCGACTTCGTGACGATGGACTTTGGGGCGAAGGTTGGCGGGTATTGCTCCGACATCACGCGAACGGTTGTAGTGGGTCCGGTGAATGATCGCCATCAAGAGATCTATGGGCAGGTATTGAAGGCCCAATTGGCTTCGATTGAAGCCATGAAGCCC
>JACMJO010000010.1 GCA_014380605.1 Fimbriimonadaceae bacterium
AAGTTCGTGGTCGGCGCGATCGGGCCCGGAACCAAGCTTGTCAGCCTGGGGCAATGCACCTTTGAGGAGCTTGAGAAAACATACTCCGACGCCTTCCGAGGAGCCCTGGAAGAAGGAGTCGATGCGCTTCTCCTGGAGACCCTCCAAGACCTCTTGATGGTCAAAGCGACGGTTATTGGCGCGCAGCGGGCAATGGCCGAGACTGGTCGTCAAGTTCCGCTCTTCGTTCAGATCACCATCGAGCAGACCGGAACGATGTTGCTCGGAAGCGACATCGGCGCCGCGCTGAATATGCTGGAAGCCTTTCCCGCCGTGAAGGCGATCGGCGTCAACTGCGCGACCGGCCCGGTTGAGATGGCGCCTCATGTTCGGTTCCTGGGGAGCAACTCAACGCGGCCCATAAGCGTTCAGCCCAATGCCGGGCTCCCCATGATGGAGGGCGGACAAGCGGTCTATAAGCTGTCTCCCGATGACCTGGCCCATCACCACGAGCGGTTTGTGCGCGATCACGGGGTCGCGATGGCGGGCGGATGTTGCGGAACAACGCCCGAGCACATCAAAGCAGTAGCGGCCGCAGTTGGTGGGAAGCACCACTCCGATTCATCCCATTGGCGCACTGTCCGAAATCTATTCCCCGGATTCGATTTCCGCATTGACAACGACGAGCAAGCGGCTGGGCTCAAGTTGGTCGGATGCTCATCCCTTTACCAATACGTTCCTTACGACCAGGACCCGAGCTATCTGATCGTGGGCGAAAAGACCAACGCCAACGGCTCCCGGGCCTTCCGAGACATGCTCGCCGCCGAAAACTGGGAGGGCTTGACCGAACTGGCCCGAGAGCTTGAGGGGGAAGGCTCGCACGTCTTGGACGTTTGCACCGCCTACGTTGGCCGAGACGAGTCCCGCGACATGAGCACGCTCCTCAGCTACTACAACCGTCACATCCAGGCTCCAATCATGATCGACTCCACCGAAGCGCCGGTCGTCGAAATCGCGCTCCAATGCCTGGCCGGCAAGCCGATTGTGAACTCGATCAACTTCGAGGACGGTGAGGCAAGGACTCAGAAGATTTTGGACCTGTGCGCCAAGTACGGAGCCGGCGTCGTGGCCCTCACCATTGATGAGGATGGCATGGCCAAGACGGTCGAAAAGAAGATTGAAGTCGCTGAGCGGATCTTGGAAAGAACAAGAGCCCATGGTATGCCCGACCACGATGTCTTTCTGGACTGCCTCACCTTCACCCTTGGCTCGGGCGACGAAGAGTTCCGCCAATCGGCGACCGCCACCATCGACGCCATCGCCGAGATTCGAAGACGGCATCCGAGAATCAACACGATCCTCGGCGTCTCCAACGTCAGCTTCGGCCTAAAGCCCGCCTCCCGCCAGATACTGAATTCCGTGTTCCTCCACTACTGCCAGGAAGCAGGCCTCACGAGCGCCATCGTCCACTTCAGCAAGATTCTCCCCGAGAACCGAATCGAGCCAAACGTCTGGAAAATCGCAACCGACTTGGTGTACGACAAGCGAATCTTCTCTGCGGCGTAGAAATTCTGAACCCTCCATCGCTTGGGGGGTGGGTTCGCCTGCCGAGCGCTTTGCTCCTTTGGCCGTGCGCATTCAAGCATTCAAGCAATCCAGCATTCCAGCAATTCGGTATTCTCCTTCCATGAAGTCCCTCTTAGCCGCCGCAATGGCGGTCTTCTTCCTTCAAATCGGTGGCAAACTCGAGATCAAAGACACGGTCGAAGGCAAGGGCCCTGCGGCCCAGGTCGGCGACATTCTGACCGTCGACTACTCCGGAACGCTCGCGAAGAGCGGAGCCCTATTCGACACCTCAGTCGGCAAGAAGCCGTTCCAGTTCATCCTCGGTGCGGGCCAGGTCATCAAAGGCTGGGACCAAGGCATGGTTGGGATGAAAGTGGAAGGCAAACGAAGCCTAACGATCCCAAGCGAACTCGGATACGGCGACAAGGGCGCAGGCGATGACATACCACCTAACGCCACCTTGAAGTTCGATGTCGGCTTGATCAAGATCGACAGGATGGAGACCAAGATCCTGGCCCCGGGCAAGGGTAAAGAGACGGCGAAGGCTGGAGACAGCTGTGAGCTCCACTATCAGGTGACAGATACCGACCTGAAGAAGATCGACAGCAGCTATGATCGGAAGCAAACCTTCCAGATCGTCCTGGGCAAAACCGGATTGATCAAGGGATTCACGGCTGGCGTTCTGGGAATGAAGCAGGGAGAAAAACGACGCATCGTCGTTCCCGGTGAGTTTGCCTACGGCGAAGCTGGCCGTCCTCCGGCGATTCAGCCCAACGCAACCTTGATCTTCGAGGTCGAAATGGTAAAACTGCTTGCTCCTCAGGAAATCAAATGATCTCAATCGA
>JACMJO010000128.1 GCA_014380605.1 Fimbriimonadaceae bacterium
AAGCGTCTGCCCAAAGCCGCCAGACAGCGCGCGAAGTTCAGCACGATTTGGTCTAGACCTCCAAGACCGGGCTCAAGCGGCGCTTGTCTCGATAGAGGCAAGCTCGATGGCATGTGACTGGAACAAAGATTCTCAACTTGAGCTTGAGAGTTTCTCTGGTAGTTACTTCTCACGCCACCACTACTGAGGTAGCACAAATGATAATATATACTTTCTATCTCGTCTTAGTATTCAATCGGACGTGAATGGCTAGTTCCGAGTTTGGAGGGACTGTAGGCGATTCCGTGTCAAAGCCAGTGACGTAACATGCATTTTCGGCAGATTGCCATTGCGCGAATCTGACACTGATCGCTGCACCATGCCGCTGAACGCCCGTCGACCATCGACTTTGAACAAATGCGGTCTGGGTGGCCCTCTCTCGGGGCTGTTCTCCTGTGATACTGCGGACTCGGACGCATCGCCGGCGTGACCTTGATTCACACCTATGACACTTGGAATTTAATAGTCGCGTGTGTTTGCTTGTCGTGAAGGCCGCAGCGCTGCGGTGAGATGGACTTCTTGGTCGTGTACCCATGTCACCGTGGCTTCGCAATGGGGGCCCGATGACGTAGTGGCTGGCAGCATCGTTGAAAAGGTCAGAGAAGCCTTGGACGTGCAACGCAGCATCGAGTGAAGGCCAGACAGAGCCTGTCGGAGGAGGCCACAACGAAGACTCCCTGGTCGCAGGAAGCGCGTCTAATGCACATCTTTCAGGTTTCATGCCATCCGCATGGCCACCTACCTGCACATGGACGCAATTGGAGGATGTCAAGGGCATTCTCGTGCATCCTTGCAGCCGGACGACCCCTCTAGAGGATGGGATGGGAAAGTGGAAAGGGGCATGCTCTCGTAGTTTGGCTCGATATCCAGGAAATCCCAAGAAAGGGTCCCTCCAGCCCAAACCTCCCACAGATCGCTCTGTATCCTCTCAAAATACATAAACTTCCCGCGTCGCATAGTCCTGAGATCATCGCGTTTTTTCTTCCCTCACACCGCCCGGACATTGCTCCTCTGCTGTCCCATCTGTGCATTGTTGTCTTCACCTCACCTCGTTGGCGACGTTCTTAATACACTGCAATCCAACTTCCAGCTGCCAAGCTTCTGAACTTCCTCCACAAAAAAGGTACTACGGTGGCAAAATCGAGCTTCGAACAGGAGGGCAACGCCTGCGTCGGGTATTATTGGATTCGCGGCAACGACGCTCAATTGCAAGTAATACAATCCCGAAAGGCCTGGTGGCCATTGATAGCATTGGCATTTCCAGAGAATCCGCCATCTCACCCGGAATTCTCTGTGCTGAAAAGAACTCGATTTGGCATCCGCAGTCTACAACCTTTCCAGACCTTAGGTCCGCCATATCCAATCACCATACCGAAATTTTGGGTCCCGTCCTTTAGGCGATCCCACCATCTCCATCAGCCTTAACGAGCCTTCACAAGCCGCTCCACTACTCTCCAGACATCATCGCAAAACTACAACCCCCGAGTCAAAAGAGCTGTAAACTCTCAGAAGACAAACGTGCAAACGTCTTTGTACTGCCCAGAGGACATCGCTCACCATGGCGGAATTTGTCCGAGCTCAGATTTTCGGCACGACCTTCGAGATAACATCCAGGTATGCGGGGTTGAGCTGCGCCGGTTCAGCAACTCGCTAATACTGGCAGGTATTCTGATCTTCAGCCAGTGGGCATGGGCGCTTTTGGTCTTGTCTGGTACACATATGAAATCAGACTCATCAAGGCCTCACTGACTTTGATTGCTTAGCTCGGCCAAAGATCTCCTCACAGGGCAGAATGTGGCGGTTAAGAAAATCATGAAGCCT
>JACMJO010000129.1 GCA_014380605.1 Fimbriimonadaceae bacterium
TGGGCTCAAGGACCAACCTCGAGTGCCTGGTCGAAGAGCGTGCGACGCTATCCAAATGTTATCGAACAACCTACGGCATTGGAACCGGTCCCAAGTACACGCCGCACGTCTCGCTTGCCTATTTCGCGAACAAGGAGGGTGGGGAAAAAGCATCGGAGAAAATCGAGGAGTGGGACAACGCTTTGCGGCAATGTACCGAGGATATCCGCATTCATTTCGACTCTATCAGCGTCTACGCCTTTACCGACATGGCCTCATTCTTTCGTGAGAAACGGGCCCGCTAGCCGCTTGCAGGCTTGTCCTCATCTTGATAACCATGGGTGCAGTAAAGGTAGATCGCAAATCCGTGGCACAATGGATCTGGACTTGCCATGATTTTGCCATCCCCTAAGATTCTTGCCCTTGTCATCGCCGCCACCTGCCTGATCGGGTGCGACGGATTTGATGGCGACGACGGGGGTGAAGTCGGAGCCACGGCCACCACTACCGCCACAGAAGCGAGTTCTACGGGCATCGCCCAGGTCACGAGCGAGACCGTTCTCGTCCGCGATCCCGTCGAAAACGCCTTCACCGTGCAGATGCCTAAGGGCTGGCGCAACCTCGCTTACATGGAGCGCGCCTACGACATCACCCACGAAGTCCTCACCTCCGAAAGCCCGGATGGTAACACCGTGATTTGGGCAGGCGATCCCGCTCAACCGATGTTCTTTAAGCCGCATATACCGAACGCCCAGTTCATTGCGATGAACATCAAATACAACCCGCTGATGAAGTTTTCGGAGTACATTCCCGCGAACCAGTATTTCACCGACTACACCAAGCGCAAGTTTGGGAAGCTCTCTGGTTTCGAATTCCTTGGCGTCGAAGATGATCCAAAGGGCCGTGAAATCAACTTGAAACGGCTTCGTGACTCTGGCCAAAGCATCCCCATCGAATGCGTTATCACCCGCTTCCGGTTCAAGGAAAAAGGCAAAACCATGACCGTGATGGTCAAGGGCGTCACGGGCAACTTGGAGGGATACTGGGTCGCCAATTCCGGTGGCATCAGCACCAACGGCAATCCCGAGGATTACCATGACATGCTGACCAACATTTCGCGGACGTACAAGATCGAACCATCTTGGACCGCCCTTCAAGCTCGACGGAATGAGCAGGCGATGGAAGAAATCCGCCGCCGAGGCCGCGAAAACATGCAGACCCTTCAGGACATGGCCAACCGCCATCAGATCCGCATGAACGCGATCCGGGCCCAGGGCGATGCCAGCATGAAGGCGTATTACGAGCGCGACGCCGCCAGCGACCGCAGCCACAGAAACTTTCTCAACATGATCAATGAGGAAACAACCGTGGCGGGTCCCGACGGCAAATCCCACCAAGTCTCAAACGCCTACGAGCGCTACTACATGCACAAGCGAACCGGCAAATACGTAGGAGGCGACGCCCACTTTGATCAGGATTCGCTGAGGAAAGCGGGCCTGAATCCGGACGACTACGACGAGGTTAGAGTCAAGCGTTAAGGTCGCTATGCAACAGTAAGTTGTCTACCGACCGGTGAGAGGCGCCACGTAGGCTATTTCTGACCGGGTTCTATTTGGATTTTAGGTTCAGAAGGGAGAAGCTGGCGGACTAGGATTCGAACCTAGATTCACGGCATCAAAAACCGTTGTCCTGCCATTGGACGATCCGCCAGAGCAACGCGGATTATACCGCTGGGATAGAATCGAGGGCATGACCGGACGCCTCTCGCGACTTGCCCAGACCCTTCAAGAACAAGGCGTGGACGCCTACCTTGCTTGCACGACCATCTCGATGGGGTATTTGGCGGGGCTGTTTGAAGACGGGCACGAGCGGTTGCTCCTGATGGCGATTCGGGCGGATGGCCAGATGAGGCTCATTTGTCCGGCACTGACCGCCAATCAGGCTCAAAGGATCGGAATCCAAGACATTAGACCGTGGGCAGATGGCGAAGACCCGCGCCTGCATGTGGATCAACTTGCCCAAGATTGGAATCTGCGGTCGGGAATCATAGCCGTCGACAACCAAATGCGAGCAGACATCTTGCTGGCCCTTCAGGACGCCTGGCCAGCGGCCCTATTCAAGGCGGGAGAACCGGTTCTGTCGCAGTTAATGAGGCGAAAGGATGGGACGGAAGTCGAGCTGATGCAGCGGGCGGCGCAAATCGCTGATCAAGCCTATCGCGATGTGAAGCCGAGCATCAAGGCGGGGCTGACCGAGGTCGAGGTTGGGAAAATGCTGGCCGACGCCATGGCAGATCTCGGCGGGAAACCAACGTTTGCGATTGTAGCGGCGGGACCCAATGGCGCCGAGCCTCACCACCTCAACGATGAAACCGTGCTTAAGGCGGGCGATGTGGTCATTCTGGATTTTGGTTGCGACGTGCAGAGCTATCAGAGCGACATCACAAGGGTCGTGGCGATCGAATCGGCCCTACCCAAAGCCTCTCAGGTTTATGAAATCGTCTACCGGGCCCACATGGCCGGGAGACAGAGTGGCATGGCTGGAACCAAGGCGGGCGACGTGGATGCCGCCACGAGAAAAGTGATCGACGATGCCGGCTACGGCATATACTTCGTACATCGGACGGGCCACGGCATTGGGATGAATGGGCATGAGGCGCCCAACATCACTCCAGGGAGCGACTTCATGTTAGAGGTCGGCAACTGCTTCAGCATCGAGCCTGGAGTCTATCTGCCGGGTGAGTTTGGGGTCAGGATCGAGAACATTGTGATGGCCCAGAGCGGCAATTGCCTCAGCCTAAACGAAGAACCGAGCCCTACCCTTGACATTGTAGGGTAGGACTCGATTTGGAGGGAGGCGAGTGTAAGTCTTACTTAGAAGCTCGTCGTCTCTTTCTTAATCCAAGTAAGGCAACTCCGGCCCCGAAGACGGCCATGGTCATGGGCTCGGGCACGACGGACGAGCCGCCGCCGGTATCGATGAACGCCAATCCGCCCAAAGCAAGAGGAAGCAAGTTAAAGCCACCAGCAGGAATAATTGGAATCGGGTTGGCTTCGACAACGGGGAACTCGTAGGTAGGCTCGACGGGCTGGAGCGCCAAGACTGGCTCTACCTCGGTTTCGATCTCCGTCATGATCTCAATCGGCGTCTCGTCGGCCACGACTTCGGTTGTGGTTACGGGCGTCTGATTCAAAGCGACGACTTGCTTGGGACCAAGCGTCAGCGGGTTGCCGCACTTCAAAATGATTTGGGGGTCGCCATCCTGGGTTGCAAAGACCTTGTGGCCTTTCTTGAGGCGCTCCATGTGGAGTTTGATCTTACCACCCTCGGGAACGCTGTAGATCGCATAAACCCCTTCTTCCTTGATCGTGCTTGGCTTGAGGGTGCTCAAGTAAGCGATCACCTCTGATCGCGTCATTCCGTAATGGCGCATGTAGCGATCCATAACGGAGCGATCACGTTTTGCCTCGGCAACCAATTCCGCAGTGGTGTTTACCGTTCGATTAATAAATGCGTTGCGATCCGGTCGAGCCAACACGCTCGCCGAAATCACCCCGATGATCATTAAGATCAAAAATGCCCTTTTCAACAACAACTCCGTCTCCTTCTACCAATCGCTTGATCCCACACCAAGCAATTCGGTTTGACTTATAGAACGCAGAATTCGTTCCAAAACTATTCAAGGAACAGATCGTGCGAAACTTCCCTGGCGGCGCGAGCCCGTTCAAA
>JACMJO010000130.1 GCA_014380605.1 Fimbriimonadaceae bacterium
GGGCCAGGAAGCCAAGCATGGCGACACGGTCGACATGCATTATCGAGGCACCTTTCCCGACGGCAAGCAGTTCGACAGCAGCTACGACCGAAACAGCACGTTTCGATTTAAGCTCGGGGCGGGCCAAGTGATCCAAGGCTTTGACATGATGGTCCTCGGCATGAGGCCAGGGGGCAAGCGCAAAGCCACCATCCCACCCGAATTCGGCTATGGAGCCAGGGGCGCCGGGGGAGCGATTCCGCCCAACGCCACACTGGTGTTTGAAGTCGAACTGGTCGCAATACGCTAAGAGCTTTTGATCCCGCCTCATTCCTAGTCGGGATCATTGACGTTCAGTTCTTCCTTCGCTTCCGACTCAAAGCTGCAACTCCGCCAATTGCCAAGACGATCAACGTCGCTGGCTCAGGAACCGGTTGGGCGGCAATGAGATTTACGGTGGTCGAGAAGTTGCCCACCAAGGTGGCCGCGCCTGTCCCTAGGTTCAACGTGTAGAACGAACTCGGTCCGCCCACAATATTGGTTGAGGCAAACCCAAAGTTCAATCCGCCGTCGAAGAGGATATCCATGTCCGAGACGTCGCTGAAGTTGATGCCTAGCGCGCCAACTGTATTGAGAGTCCCGTTGTTGGGGGGATTCTGGGTCACCAAAATATCAAGGTTGCTGTCAATATCATAGAGCGTCGTTGTTGCCGCTCCTGCGAAGCTGTTAGTGTAGCCCGATGCCACAACATTGGGATTCGCCCCCACATTGGGGTCGCCGGCAGCATATGACAAATTGCCATCCATCATGGTAAGCGTCCCATCGTTCGGATTCAGGCGGAGGTTCTGCTCCAGGTTGCTGGTGACTCTCAGCCTGTCAGGAACAGGGTTGAAATCCACTCCAAATCGCGTTCCGCTCAAAGTAAACGCCCCAGCGGCGCCCACTTGAGTGGCGAGGCCCGTTATGCGGTTGAGCGTGTACATACGGCTCGTGCTTCCAATCGCGTACAAGGCGCCACCACTGGGTCGAAAATCGAGGCCAACAAGCGACTCTCCATTTTGCAGGCCGGTGATGGCCACCGATGAATTGAAGATGCCGGGTGTCCCGTTGTCAAAGCTGACAAGGCTTCCGCCCGCAGTTACTCCGTAAAAAACATAGGCCGGCGCCGTTGCGACCATGCCAAACACGCCTACGAGGGCAGCCAACGCAAATCGGGGATTGTTCATTTTTCTCCTCTAGTTCAAGTGAAACAAGAAAGTTTCCATAGACTACGCGTTGCCCAGAATCGGGGCAAGTTCAGGAGGCGATCATTTTGCGATCAAATCAATCTGACCCGTACCAAACGCACAACAAAGCGGGGTTCAACTCAAGTTGACCCCCGCTTCAAAACTTTAACCTTACTTGGCGGGGACGAGAACCTTATTCGCCGCTTTCGCCGCTCGCGACTTGCGACGAGCAGCCGCATTCTTGTGGATAATGCCTCGCTGGGCAGCATTATACAAAGCCTTCACCACGGTAACCAATGCAGACTGAACATCAGCCGTTTCAGCGCCGGTGGCAGCCGACGTCTGCTTAACCTTCTTCATGTAGGTCTTCAGGGCCGTCTTCGTGCCCTTGTTGCGGACGGTTCGCTTTGCCGTTCTCCGCAGGTCTTTCTTGCTCGATTTCTTATTTGCCATGGATTTTCTTTGAGTTGGTAGTTATACCCGAAACGGTTTTCCGGTCTTACGGCCCTTCAGTCCAGCCAAAAGCCGTACAACCGAAAAGCCGAAATGCCGCTTACTTCTTCACAAACTTCTTCTTCGTCTTGTCGAAGCCTTGATCCAGCTTCATTGCGTCGTAGTGCCAAACCGGCGAACCGGATCTCTGATAGAAGCACTGGTAACTGGAAAGCAACGACGCCACGAGTCTACGCGAGGATCGACGAACAACGTTCACTTCAGCGAGGACGGTCAGATAGTCTGCGCCCTTTGGCCAGTGAGCCATTACTTCGACTAAGATGTCGAGCGTGCTCATGCCTTCGGAGCGCGCCCCGATCTGCCGAAGCTCTTCCATTCGCTGAGAACTGATGTAGACAACCGGGTCTGGTTGGTCCATCCAAGCGAACTCGAGGACGTTGGCCTTTGGCGTCTTCGTCAGAGTGAAGACCGCGCCGCTTTCGATCGCCTGGTCAAACCACCACTCGATCAAGCCAAACATCAACCGGGCTTCGTGATTCACCCAAACCTGTAGTTCCTTACCGTTGCCATCCACAAAGATCAGCTCTTGAATCTTGGGCTCTCCGTCCAACCAACTCGTCGGGAGCTGGCAAAGCGGGAAAGTTCCCAGTTCGCGGTGGATCGACTTCAAGACAAGCCGAACACTTTCCGGCATCGTCTTCGGCGCGGGCAATGGATCTTCGTCCAAAACGTCGGTTGCAAGCGGGTGAGAAAGAAGCTTCCTCAGCGATGAGCTTAGGCCATCGTCCGTGAGTTCAAGATCAACGACCTCGCCCTCTTCATCCTTGATCCCATTCTCGACAAAGCTGAACGGCTCTGGCACTTCGTTAATGAAGTCGGGAACGTCGCCTGCCTTTCGGAATCGGTCTCCGCCAACCCATTGGATTCGAGCGTCTCCACGAAGCGAATCCATGAGGTTCGCCATATCGTCGGGGAACGTCTTGTTGCTGGGGGTGATCTCGTACAACTCTTCAAGTAAGCGTGTCGCCGTTGTAGATGGCTCAGAGCCCAAAATCTTCTTGACCAGGCGATCGACATCCTCTTTCTTAACCTCGATCGGAGCCGCATCGTCGAGTTCTACGGTTGGCGCAAGGCGATCAGCCAGCTTGATCGCAGCGCTAACCCACTTCTTGGTGTCTTCGGCAGGGTAGATCACGCCATCAGGAGCAAAAACGTAGCCCTGAACCGCGACCGCTCGAGAGTAGATTTCGCGAGCGTCGTACTCGTGAACCGACTTCGGGTCTTCGGGATTCATCGATGCCCAAGCAACAGCTCCCAACAGCTTCATGCTGATCGGGGCGGCGATCTTGATCGCATCGGCTACCGCATTTTTTGCATGCCAATCGATGTCGGCTAGCTTCTTCCTGGCCTCATCGAACTCCTTCGGATCGACCTTGTTCAAGGCAAGCGCTCGGACGATCTTCTCGTCTCCACCCACGAAACCCCACGCCGTCAAGGACATGTTGTCGTTGGTGTCGAGCACAAATCTTTGATCGAGCTCCGCGATCCGCAGAATCTGCGTCTCCACCGTGAGCTCATCTGCTCGTCTCAATCGCGCGATTTCCGCAACCAGGATATTGAGCGGCATCGGCCCGCCGAATCCGTGGAGGATAATGGCAATCTGCTCGTTGAGCGGCCTGCCGATGCCCAAGAGCCTCGACGCGGGAATCCAGCGACGCTCGTGGTAGGCGAATCGCTCTGGATTGCTGGCCAGCAACGACCGGACCGCCGCCAAACCGATGCCGTCCTTCGATAGTTTGTCGGCCAGCTCTGAGAGCTTGACCGCCGCTTCCATCTCGGTTAGTTTTTCTAAAATGAGTCGATCTACGTAGGATCGGGCGAATGTTTCTTCGGGCTTGAGTACTGCAGCTTTAGCCAATGGGGATGCCTCACGCGCCGGGGGATCGGCGCAACAGTAAAGTATGGCAGATTAAGGCCTAACAGTTCAACCTTGCGCTGGGTCCTCATTGAACTCACCAACCCCTGCTTAAGACGCAAGAAGTAAAATTCCCAATAACTGCCGCGCCATCCCGGCATTTCGCGTACCATTACATCATGCGTCGGGCCTTTACGCTCATTGAACTCCTCGTAGTTATCGCCATCATTGCCATCTTGGCGGCGATATTGTTCCCCGTCTTCGCCCGAGCCAAGGCCGCCGCCAAGAAGACGGTATGCCTTAGCAACCTCAATCAGATTGGCAAGGCCATCGTCATCTACATGGGAGATTACGACGATGTCTTTCCCCACGCCCTCGACGCATCGGACAAGTTCGCGCCCCAAATCTGGGATTTCAACCCCGACTTCAGGAATCGAATCCCCTATATGCCATTGATGTCCGAGGTGCTCCAGCCCTATTTGAAGAACAAAGACGTCTTCCAATGCCCCTCCGACGCCGGGACCCAAGTTCTGGACAATCACTTTCCAGAGCCTTTCGTGACTTCGCCTAGCATGTTCAAGACCTACGAGTCGAGCTTCTTCTTCCGGACCGAGATCGCTTTTCGCTTCTTCTCGCAAACATCGTTCGAACTCCCCGCCAACATCAATGTTCTTTTCGATGGTGCTGGCCATTGGCATGTCCCCGAGAGAGGGTTGCGCGCGGACGATAACTTTGCTACCTATTCCGACCTGATTCGGAAGTATCGATACAACACCTTGTTTGGCGATTTTCACGCCAAGTCGTTAACCTTTGACCAGCTTCAAACTGCTTGGCAGACAAGCTTGTGAGGGGTTGAAACTCGCTAGTTTGCGATCCGGCAACATTGTGTTAACAAATCCCGCGCATTCTAAGTTTTCGTCCAAGGTGGCTGTGAAATACCCGGTAAAAATATGGTCGTCAACTTCAATGGCAAGTGACGTTACGTCGTGATCGTTAGGCCCTACGGAATCGTCCAAAGCGGAAGTCTTCAACTTGGCTTGGAGATTCTCCTGCATGGGAATCAGATCACAGAAGTGCGTCCGCACACCGGAATCCCTGAGAACTTTGTCGTCTCACCCGCTTTCGTCAATGCGCACTCCCACCTCGAGTATCGCGGAATGCAGGGCAAGCTCAAGTCGGAAGAGTATTGGTCCTGGATTCGCGAGATCACGGA
>JACMJO010000131.1 GCA_014380605.1 Fimbriimonadaceae bacterium
TCAAGAATGTGCTCGACGAGGTGATCACACTCTTCCAATCTAAGTTCATCCACATTGGCGGGGATGAAGCGCCGAAGGATGTTTGGGCTGAGTGTGCGACTTGCAAGGACCGGATGTCTAAAGAGGGATTGAAGGATACGCATGAGTTGCAAAGCTCCTTCGTCAAGCGCTTTGACTCATACCTTGCCTCAAAGGGGCGGCGGCTGATCGGCTGGGATGAGATTTTGGAAGGCGGCTTGGCTCCGGGCGCCACGGTCATGAGCTGGCGCGGCATCAGCGGCGGGATTGCAGCGGCAAAGGCGGGGCACGATGTGGTCATGTCGCCGACCTCCCATTGCTACTTCGACTACCCCTACAGCTCTATTTCAAGCAAAGTTGCGTACGGCTACGATCCGATTCCTGGCGAGCTGAGCGAGTCGGAGGGCAAACGGGTTCTGGGCGCCCAGGCTAACATATGGACGGAATGGCTTTCGACTGAAGAGGAAGTCGAGATGATGATGTTTCCCAGGGCGGCCGCACTTGCGGAAGCAGTTTGGACCAAGTTCGAGCGCAAGGATTGGACCAGCTTTAGCCAGCGGCTGAAAACGCACTGCGGACGCCTTGATCGGCTTGGGATCGCCTATTTCGTAGAGCCACCGATACCAAAGTCAGAGGTTGTGCTACTGGGCAACACCCAGCCCATCGAGTTTGAATCCATTGGCATGCCAGAGGCCGTTATCCGCTACACCATCGACGGCACGGAGCCGACTCCTAAGTCGCCAATCTATCAAGGACCCATTCGGCTCAATCGAGCCGGAATGGTCAAGGCGGCGATCTTCCGGCCCAATGGTACCAAGAGCGAGACGGTCTCGGTTGCCGCGGTCTCTATCCGCCCTGATGAATCGCCCAAGATCCAGGGAGTTAACCGTAAGGTCCTCCAGGGCACGTTCGCGAAATGCCCCGAGATCGCCCAGTTCACAAATCTGCCATCCAAAAACGTCACGGAGATTGGAGTTGGCGAGTTTGCAAACCAGGACAACTATGCGTTGCACTTCGAAGGATTCGTCCGGATTCCGGCCGACGGAGAGTACACCTTCTACTTGGGAAGCGACGACGGCAGCCGCATGTGGCTCGGCGAACAGCTTGTGGTAGACCATGACGGGCTTCACGGCTTCATCGAGAAGCGGCTTCGAGTGCGATTGCCCAAGGGCGACTATCCGTTCCGAATCGTCATGTTTGAGCAGGCCGGGGCAGAGTCAGTTCGGCTGAGCTACGAAACAGCGGGAGGCACCAAGCAGATGGTGCCGACTTCCTGGCTGTGGTCGAAGGCGCCGTAAATCTGCTCGACAGAGGCGCAACCTAAGGTCGTTAAGCGACGTCTTAGGCATCGTGTCAGGTCCAATCGACTGGGGGATTTCGTGGATCACTTCAAGGCTGTTTGCATTTAGTCCCAAGGTTTACAGCGACAAGAAAGGAATGCTCATTGCGCGGACGAGCTGGAAGGCCAACCTGTTCTCTCTTGGGTTTGCGGGCCGAAGCGTCGCCATCGATCGAAACCGGGAGATGATTCGGCTGCGGAAGCGAGCCTTTTGGTTTGCTAAAAGCGATCGATTCTTCCCGTTTGCATCCATTGAAGAGGTTCTATACGGATACAAGGATATCGACTTGCTTCAATCCATGAGTTGGGCCCACCAGCAAGACGATCTGTTTGTGGTGGGTTTGAAACTCCACACCAGGGAGGAGATCACCCTTTTCAAATTTTACGGGCAAGGCGACTTTTCGAACGATGGCCCACTTCCGGATTGGATGTATTGGGAAGATATCTTGGAGTCCAAGATCACTAAAGGCGGCCAGGAGGGCCAGGCATTGACTTACGCAGAGATCATCAGCACATTGGTCGGCGTTCCTATTGGAACGTTCGCGACTTGACCCTTCCGTAGTCGCGAGTAAGCTGAAGGTCCAAGCTAACTCTCGACCAAACTCTTGAGCTTGGTCAAGGCATCGGCCCAGGCGGCTCGAACGCCGTCGGCTTCCGCCCTGGATTGGAGTCGGTCGTGGTTGATGAGGAGGCCGGTCTTTCCGCCTCCTTTATCCTGAAGGATCATATCTACTATGGACTCGTCTTGCTCGCCTTTCCAGATGAAGCGAAGGTCTTTATGTTCGCGAATCCGCTTGTACTCGCCTCGGTTCCCGTCTGCGTTTTCGAAGGTGCCGCCCTCGATCAGGTTTACCTTGGTGCTATCGCCAAACCACTTGGATAATAGTCCCGCATCGGTCCAGGCGCTGTAGACCTTCTCTACGGGTGCCGAAATTGTTTTGGTCGAACAGATGAAGTAGCCCTTGAGCCGACCATCTTTCTCCTTCAGCCTTCTAGCCGCTTCGTATTCCACCGCCAAGGTGGTGCACCACCACAAGTCGACCTTCTGATCGTCGCGCAGGAAAACGGTCGAATCGCGGCGACCCTTCTTGATCGCATCAAAGTCGTCAAGAATGGCATACCACTCATCCATGGTTTTGCCGGTCGCTGCCTTGCAGGAGTCGTTGGTGAGGGGTTGATCGGATTGGTAGTTGACTTTCATGGTTGTTTCAGGGGACAAGGACAGGGGAATGAGGGACTAGGAATCTGGAAGGTTGGGAAATTGATGGCTCTCACTGCCTTCTTCCCTCATTCCCTCGTTCCCTTGTTCCTCTATGGTTCTAATGGCGAGATCGGATTCGGACGTGGCCGAGACCATTCCATCTCGTCCGCAACTAAGCGTTCAACGTAGTCCCGATATTGGACGA
>JACMJO010000132.1 GCA_014380605.1 Fimbriimonadaceae bacterium
ATCATCGGCGACATCCACGGGTGCTTCGAGGAGCTATCTTCACTGCTGTCCACGCTCGGCTACAGGGTGGAGGAGCAGGCGCCAGAGTCCCTTGAGGAAGGTGCGAGCACTCGGCATTGGGAATCCATGCAGTGGTTTCAAGTTGAGTGCCCGGAGAATCGACGAGTGGTGTTCCTGGGCGACCTCGTGGACAGAGGACCGGACTCGGTTCGCGTTCTGAAGCTGGCGATGTCGATGGTAGCGGCGGGTCAAGCCTTATGCGTTCCCGGAAATCACGACGACAAGCTTCTGAGGAAGCTATCCGGCAAAGACGTCCGGCTAACCCACGGGCTTGCGGAGACTTGGGAGCAGCTGCTAGCTGAGCCAGAGGAGTTCCGTCAGCAGGTTGGCAAGTTCCTCCGAACCCTCATCGGCCACTACTGGCTGGATGGCGGCAATTTGGCAGTGGCCCATGCGGGCATGAAGGACGAGATGCAGGGCCGCTCATCGGGCCAGGCACGGAGCTTTGGCCTCTATGGCGAGACAACTGGCGAAACGGACGAATTTGGTTTGCCAATCCGCTACAACTGGGCCGCCGAGTATCGGGGCAAGGCTCATGTGGTCTATGGGCACACGCCGGTCCCAGAGGCCGAGTGGCTCAATCGGACGATCAACATCGATACCGGGTGCGTGTTCGGCGGCAAGCTGACCGCCCTTCGCTACCCCGAAAAGGAGTTGGTAAGCGTTCCTGCGCTCCGAACTTACGCCGAACCTCGAAAGCCGTTTCTCGATGCGCCAAACCTGGCCGCCCAGCATGAGGCGGACGACCTTCTGGTTTTGGAAGACGTGCTTGGGCGTCGGGCAATTCACACGGAGTTGAAAGGCAATATCACGGTACGCGAGGAGAATGCGACCGCGGCATTGGAAGTCATGAGCCGCTTCGCTACCAATCCGAAATGGCTGACCTATCTGCCTCCCACGATGTCGCCGTGCGAAACCTCGACCGACGGGAACTACCTAGAGCACCCAGACCAGGCATTCGCCTACTTCACCAGTCAGGGAATCGAGCAGGTTATTTGCGAAGAGAAGCACATGGGCTCGCGGGCGGTGGTTGTAGTTTGTCGGGATGTGGAAACGACAATTCGGCGTTTTGGGGTTGCAGGGGAAGGTCGTGGCGTAATCTACACGCGTACTGGGCGACGGTTCTACGAGTCGGATGAGCTTGAGTCAGGGATGCTAGAAGCTGTCTCCAATGCTTTTGGACAAGGACTTTGGGACGAGTTGGAGACGGATTGGGCGATTCTCGACTGCGAGCTGATGCCTTGGTCGGCAAAGGCACAGGAGTTGATTCGAAGGCAATATGCCGCGGTTGGCTGTGCCGCGAATCATGCCCTCAGGTTCGCGACGAATCGGCTGGCCCAGGCGGCAGGCCGCGACATCGAGGGCGTTGCCGATCTTGTCGATGCCTTTGCGAGGAAGTCGGATCTGGCCGGCAAGTTCGTCGCCTCCTATCGGAAGTATTGCTGGCCGGTCGAATCGTTGGCGGATTACAAGCTGGCTCCCTTCCATCTTCTTGCGACCGAGGGCAAGGTGCATACCGACCGGGACCACGTCTGGCACATGGAGATCGCGAGTCAGTTGGCGGATGCAGATTCGACCGGAGTTGTCATGCGGACCAACCATCGGACAGTTGATCTCGGCGACGCGGCCGATGTGGGTCGGGCTGTTGATTGGTGGATCGAGATGACCTGCCAAGGCGGCGAGGGCATGGTGGTCAAGCCATCAATCTTCATCGCTCGAGGATCGAAGGGGCTACTGCAACCTGCGATCAAGTGTCGCGGACCCGAGTATCTGCGGATCATCTACGGGCCTGAGTACTCGGAACCAGCGAACCTTGCTAGATTGCGCAAACGTGGCTTGGCAAGGAAGCGAAGCCTGGCGCTAGCCGAGTTTGCCTTGGGAATCGAGGGCCTGACGCGGATTGTGAATCGAGAGCCGTTGAGGCGGGTTCATGAATGCGCGTTCGGGGTCTTGGCGATGGAAAGCGAACCCGTCGACCCAAGGCTATAAAGTAAACTCCGTTGCCGTGATTACCCTGGACAGGTCGCCGCTGACCTTGCCTCAAATCCTTGCCGTCGCCTACGAATTCGAGCCTGTTTCCGTCTCGGAATCGACCTATGCGCGGGTGGACGAGGCTCGAAGGATTGTCGAGCAAATCTTGATCGAGCACCGGGTGGTGTATGGGGTCAATACCGGGTTCGGTCGGCTGTCAGACGTCAAGATTTCCGACGACGAGCTCAAGGATTTGCAGGTCAATCTGGTGCGAAGTCACTCGGTCGGGGTAGGGGAACCGCTCTCCATCCCGGAGACTCGCGCGATGATGCTTTTGCGGGCGAACGTCCTGGCCCAAGGCTATAGTGGGGCGCGGCGGGAAGTTTTGGACTTCCTCGTTTCGATGCTGAACGAGCGTATCCACCCTGTGATTCCTTCAAGGGGATCGGTGGGAGCCAGTGGGGACCTAGCTCCGCTTGCGCATTTGGCCCTCGCGATGATTGGGGAGGGAGAGGTTTGGGACGGGAATGGCGTGGGGCGTGAGGCGTGGGGCGTGGAAACCCAGGATGGCGGCCCGACGTCCGACGCCTCTTGCCTCACGCCTCTTTCCCTCGAGCCCAAGGAAGGGCTTGCCCTCCTCAACGGGACCCAGGCGATGGGCTCGGTTGGGTCGTTGGCATTGGCCAGGGGGCTTAGGTGCGTCCATGTCGCGGATATTGCCGGAGCTATGACTTTGGAAGCCCTTATGGGCACCCCAACTGCCTTCGATGAGCGCATCCAGCTTGCCCGTCCGCACCCTGGGCAGATTCGTTGTGCGGCGCACCTTAGGGCTTTGCTGGAAGGGAGCGAGATTCGGGAATCCCACCGGGCGAACGATCCTCGGGTGCAAGACGCCTATTGCCTGCGTTGTATGCCCCAGGTCCATGGCGGCATCCGGGGGGCTTTGGAACATGTTAGGCAAGTTTTGGAGATCGAATCGGGCTCAGGCACCGACAATCCCCTGGTTTTCACCGACAACGGCGATGTGCTTTCCGGAGGCAACTTCCACGGAGCGCCGCTGGCTTATGCATTGGATTACGCCGCCATTGTCCTCACCGACCTGCTTTCGATCTCCGAGCGGAGAATGGATCGGCTAGTTAACCCAGACACAAGCGAGGGCCTTCCTCCCTTCCTCACCCGACATGCGGGAACGTCGTCTGGGTTCATGATGGCCCACGTCACGGTGGCGGCTCTGCTAAATGAGTGCAAGGTCTTGTCTCATCCTGCGAGCGTGGACAGCGTTCCCACATCGGGCGGAAAGGAGGACCATGTCTCCATGGGCATGACCTCAGCCTTGAAGCTGCGTCAGATCGTCGAGAATGTCGAGCTTGGGCTGGCAATCGAGCTGTTGGCGGCGGCGGAGGGCTTGGAGTTTAGGAAGCCATTGCGACCCGGGATTGGGGTTATGAAAGCCTATGAAATCGTACGTTCTTTGTGCCCTCCCGTCCTCCAGGATCGCCCGTTGTCGAACGACATTGAAGCCATTGCCTCTGCCATTCGCTTCGGGAGACTTGAATAAGGACGGCATGATGGTTCTCTTGGTCTTCTGGAGTTGCCGAGAGAACATTCTGAGCATCGACCCCAGTTGGATTAAACTCGACGTAGATGGAACTCGCCCGAGTTACTCTCTCGCTTACCCAACCCGAATAGGAACGACTCGAAGACCACCCATCTTCCCCGAATTTCGCTACTGTTGAGGCTGAGTTCGCCAGTGTAGACAATCGTGTACTGTGGGGCGTTCTCAGTGGTCGTCTCGAGGTTCGCAGCAGACCAAGTGGACGTCTGGCGGCCCGCATACTCTTTCTCAAAGCGAATGGAAGTGGACTTGATCTTTCCATGAAGACGCGAGTTCTCGGGCAACTTCGTAGTCAAAATGGCATCAGGAAACTGAGAAGCGAACAGCTTCCAAGTCGGCAGGTGCTTAGAATCGGACGGAATGCCACTTATCACCTGCTGGATGGTCTGAGTGAACGACGATCGCTCATCGACCATGGTGCCGGTCAGTTTTTCGCCCGAGACCAGCAAGGTCGCTCGAATGGGCACCTCAGCATCAGATAGCATGGAGTCGAAGTAAGCACCTATCCACTCACCAACAATTTCCATCGACTCATGCTACCTTTGCTACACGTGTACTCGAACAAACAACCAAGTGCAATTACTCAGCAGGCTTGACGAGAAACTGAAGCCGCACCTTAACAATGCCAAAATAGCCCCATGACGAAATCGCCGACGATCGTCCGCGCACCTCGTGGCACCGAACTCTCCTGCAAGGGTTGGCATCAGGAAGCAGCGATGCGGATGCTTATGAACAACCTCGATCCTGAGGTCGCCGAAGACCCGGAAAATTTGATCGTCTATGGCGGCACCGGCAAGGCGGCGCGAAATTGGGATTGCTACCATGCCATCGTCCGCTCGCTTCAATCGTTGGAGAACGACGAAACCCTACTCATCCAGTCCGGCAAACCCGTCGGCATCTTCCGAACTCACGAGGAGGCCCCGCGAGTTCTGATCGCCAACTCCAATCTGGTCGGAAAATGGTCGAACTGGGAGCATTTCCGGGAGCTTGAAAGAAAGGGCCTCATGATGTACGGCCAGATGACGGCGGGGTCCTGGATTTACATCGGTTCTCAGGGGATTGTGCAAGGGACGTTTGAGACATTCGCCGCCTGTGCGGACCGGCATTTTGGAGGTTCCCTGCAGGGGAAATTGGTGGTCAGCGGCGGAATGGGAGGCATGGGCGGCGCACAGCCTCTGGCGGCTACCCTCAACGGTGCGGCCTATCTTGGAATCGATGTCGATCCTACGCGGATTGAGAAGCGCCTGAAGTCCGGGTACTGCGACACAATCGCTTGGTCTTTGGCTGAAGCCTTGAAAATGCTGGAGGGCAGGTCGGCGATCTCGATTGGGCTGGTGGGCAACTGCGCGGATGTCTTGCCCGAGATGATTCGGCGGGGAATCGTGCCGGACATTTTGACGGATCAAACGTCGGCTCACGACCCGTTGAACGGGTACGTGCCGCACGGCATGTCCTTATCGGAAGCAGCGGCGCTGCGCGAATCAGACTCCGAAGAGTACGTCCGGCGGTCTAAGCACTCAATGGCAGTTCATGTTCAGGCAATGCTGGACCTGAAGGCGATGGGCGCGATCACTTTCGACTACGGCAACAACATCCGAGCCTTTGCCCAGGAGGCGGGGTGCTCGAACGCGTTCGACATCAAGGGGTTTGTGCCGGAGTACATCCGACCTTTCTTCTGCGAAGGCAAGGGCCCATTCCGTTGGGTGGCTCTTTCGGGCGACCCGGAAGATATCTATCGCACTGATAAGCTCGCCTTGGAGCTATTCCCTGACAACGAAACTCTGAAGAGATGGATGCTGAATGCGGCTCCTAAGATCCAGTTCCAAGGCCTTCCCGCACGAATCTGCTGGCTGGGCTATGGCGAGCGAGCCAAGATGGGCTTGGCGATCAACGAACTGGTCCGAACCGGCGAAATCAAAGCTCCCATCGTCATCGGCCGCGA
>JACMJO010000133.1 GCA_014380605.1 Fimbriimonadaceae bacterium
CACCAATAATCGAAACGACCATCAAAATCGTGAAAATCTTCTTCATAAACTTTACACCTCCAAGTGTCCCAAATCCCGGTGACCGGAATCCGGTGCAACCAGTTGAGCCGATTGCGCCACCGTTATACCATTTGTATAGACGGGACGTAATCTCCAATTGCGCCTTGATTATAAATCAGGGTTTGGCAGGATGCAAGTAAATAACCCAGGACAGTAGGTCCAAGGCTCAGAAAAGGGAATCAGAGAATCAGGGTGATACGCTCTGTACGACAAGTGTGGTACCCGCAAATGTTGTTTCACCTTCCAGCGCACGTTGTCCCTCCGTCCCCCATTCCCTTCTTCGCTCTTCCCTTCCCATAGGGTAAATTGGTTCCGATGATCCGAGCGCTCATCCCTGCGACGATTTCCACGGCCCATGCCGCCGCGCGTCGCGTTGCCCGCCCCCGTACCTAGGGGTGCCGGCATTACCCGCAAAGACGCTCGTTCCGGCGCCCCAAATCCAATCGCTTCTTCGCAACGTTGCCGCCGACCGCCTTTTTTGATTTCCAACCATGCTGAAATTCGACACCATCAAATCGACCGACGAGCAGTTCGTCATGCAGACCTACAAGCGTCTGCCAGCTTTATTCGTGCAGGGCGCAGGCTGTTCGCTCTGGGACAACCGCGGCAACGAGTATCTCGACCTCCTTGCCGGTATTGCTGTCTGCAACCTGGGCCATTGCCACCCCGCTGTGGTCAGCGCCATCACCCGCCAGGCACAACAGCTTATCCACGTCTCCAACTTTGGGCTAACGGCTCCTCAGGCCCAACTTGCAAAGCGGCTTTGCGAACTAAGCGGAATGGATCGCGTGTTCTACACAACCTGCGGAGCCAGCGCCAATGAAACCGCGCTCAAGATCGCCAAGAAGCATGGAACAAGCAAGCGGCCCGACGGCGACTATGAGATCATTACCCTTCACCGATCCTTCCACGGTCGAACTCTAGGTGCGCTAAGTGCAACTGGCCAGCGCAAGTATCAACGGCCGTTCGAACCCCTTATCCCCGGATTTATGCATGTCGAAGTGAACGACATCGCGGGGTTGAAGGAAGCGGTTGGACACAAAACCGCCGCCATCGTCTTCGAGCCGATTCAGGGCGAAGGCGGAGTGATGCCGCTTACGACCGAGTATCTCAAAGTCGCCCGTGATCTCTGCGATGAATACGGAGCTTTGCTGATCCTCGACGAAGTCCAGACTGGCATCGGGCGAACCGGAACCTGGTTCAACTTCCAACAACACGGGATCGAGCCCGATGTCCTTTGCTTGGCTAAGGGCCTCGGCGGAGGCGTTCCGATCGGAGTCTGTCTGGCCAGAGGTGGAGCCGCTGAAGTCTTGGAGGCCGGCGACCACGGCGCGACTTTTGGAGGCAATCCGCTTTCATGTGCCGCGGGTCTGGCAGTTCTGGATGCCATCGAGCACTACGATCTGCTTGAGAACGCAAAAAGCGTTGGCGCGTACCTGAGCGAGGGGCTCAGACAACTCGGTGGACCGATCAAGACTGTTCGGGGACCAGGTCTGATGATCGGCGCGATCCTCGATGAACCGATCGCTCGGGAGATTGTCTCCAAAGCATTTGACAAGAAACTCATCATCAACGCGACCGATGAGCACAGCCTCCGCTTCGTTCCACCGCTGATCCTAACGTACGCTCAGGTTGACCAGGCTCTGGCGATCCTGGCGGACGTGATGAATGTGAATGTTCCGGTCCTCACACCTCACGCCTCACGCCCGACACCAAAAGCTCCCGCCTATCACGACATTCTCGCCGTCGGCGACTTGTCGGATGCCCAGCTTGAAGAAGTACTAGATCTCGCCAGCTTCCTGAAGCAGAGGCGCAAACTCGCTCCATCGGTGATCACGCCGGTCGAGGGACGGTCAGTTGCCTTGGTGTTTGAAAAGCCTTCGCTAAGAACGCGCGTCTCCTTCGAGACCGCCATTCGCGAGCTCGGCGGACACCCGATCTACCTAAGCAAAGCCGACATTGGGATGAACACCCGCGAGTCCGCACGGGACATCGCGAGCAACCTGGCCCGCTGGTGCAGCATGATTGTGGCCCGGCTCTATTGGCAAAAGGACCTCGAACTTCTTGCGGAGATTGCCGACGTCCCCGTCATTAACGCCCTGACCGAGATGGAGCATCCCTGCCAGGCTCTGGCCGACATGATGACGGTTCAAGAAAGCTTCGGCCAAGACAAGATCAAGATCGCCTATATCGGGGACGGAAACAACGTTTCCCGCTCCCTCGCCAAAATGGCGACTCGACTTGGCTACCCAATGACGATCTGCGGCCCCGCCAACTTCCGTCTGGAAGAGATGCCCGGCCTCCACCAAACCGACGATCTGGAAGAGGGTCTGGCGAACGCAAGCGTGGTCTACACTGACGTTTGGATTTCGATGGGAGACGAGCACGAGCAGGAGCATCGTCTGAAAGTCTTCGACCCGTATCAGGTCAATTCGAGGATGATGGAGATCGCAAACAAAGACGCGATCTTCCTCCACTGTCTTCCTGCTCGCCGGGGTTATGAAGTCACCGACGAGGTGATCGACGGCAAGCAGAGCCGGGTGGTGGATCAGGCTGAGAACCGCCTGCATGCGCAGAAGGCGCTTCTGCAACTTGTGATGGGCTTGTAGGAATTGCTGGATTGTCGATTGCTTGAATGCTCGATTGGAATCAAGCAATCGACAATCCTTCAATTCCCGCGCCAAGTTCCCGCAAGTACACTTGACGATGATGGGCAAGCTCCGCATCTCCGAGATATTCGCCAGTGTTCAAGGCGAAGGAATTTGGGTCGGGGTGCCGTCCGTGTTTGTGCGGACCAGCGGATGCAATCTGAGGTGCTCATGGTGCGACACGCCTTACGCCAGTTGGAACCCTGAAGGGCCGATTGTGGAAGTCAGGGACATTATCGCCGAGGTCGAACGCCATCAAATCGACCATGTAGTCCTAACTGGCGGCGAGCCGATGATCTTCGACCCCATTGTAGAGTTAGCCGCGACCCTAAAGGAACTAGGGCACACAATCACCATCGAGACTGCAGGCACTTTCCACCGAGACCTCCCTTGCGACCTCATGTCGATCAGCCCCAAGTTGGCTAACTCGACTCCTCCCCCAGAATCTGGATTCGTTCCCCGTCATGAAACTATTCGCCTCGATCGAACTCCTCTCAGCTATCTGATGGACGCCTACCACTGCCAGTTGAAGTTCGTCGTCAACCCCGACCAGCCTGGCGACCTTGAGGAGATCGACGACCTCCTCCAAAACCTGCCGCCAATCGAGCCCAGCCGAATCCTTCTGATGGCTGAAGGGATCGATTCGGAGACCCTAAACCGGAGAATGAAGGCGCTCGTCCCAATCTGCATCTCCCGCAACTGGCGACTCACCCCCCGCCTCCACGTAGACCTATTCGGCAACACTCGGGGCACCTGACCGGTATCCTCTGACCTGATGCGCCGACTATCGCTTTTGATCCTTCTGCTCGTCACGGGTTGCGTGGACAAGGAACGGGCGCCAGTGCTTGGGATGTGGACGGGCGGATTCTATACCGATGAAGCCGAGGTCTTGCGGGGGTATCTGCAACTCTATCAGACAGGCGATAAGTTCAAGATGAGACTTGGTACCAAGGACCAAGAGATGACGTTCCTGGGAACATGGTCGCTAGCGAAAAATCGAGTCGATCTCAGGGTCGGCGACATCGACTTTGAGAACCCTACCGAGGAAACCCAAAAGGCGCTTGGATTGAAAATGTTCACCCCAGATGAGATACGAGCCGCTTTTGGTAAGCCAATCACACTCGACCTGGCTACCGATGGCAAAGCTCTAAGCGGACTTACAATCACGATCGGAAAAATCCAGGGCAAGCATCGCTTCAAAAAGGGAGAAGTGACGGCGAATACCCAAAAAGCCCTTGACGGCATGAAGGGCAATCGCTAAGTTCCTGCAAAACTGGCATAATCTCGGCATGAAGCTCATTGCCCTTTTCCTATGCGTCGTTGCGATAGCAACCGTCGGATGCAAAGGCGCTCCAAGCCAATCCAATTTGGTCGGTAAATGGAAAGGCGAAGTTAAGATGCCCGCAACCACCAAGGACGACCCGATGGCCAAGATGGGCGAGGCAATGCTTGGGATGTTCACCTTTGACTTAGAGCTTAAGGCGGAGAATAAGTTTACGCTCACGATGGTGTTCATTCCAATCGAGGGCGAATGGTCGATGAGTGGGAATGTGGTGACGTTGACGCCGAAAACGGTTATGGGACTAACCCCAGATGAGTTTGCCAAGGAGCAGGCAAAGCAGAAAAACAACACGACTTCAAAGACCGAGGACATGAGGAAGCCGATTCGACTCGAAGTTCAAGCGGATGGAAAGTCGATGAAAGCGCTCGATGACCTCGGCGGTCAAAAATCTCAGGGCGATCTGATCTTCACCAAGCAGGGGTTTTAACTCGGGTTCGCCCGTGTAACATCGGCTAATGGGAACGCCTAGCGAATTTGCTTGGCCCGAAGGGGCAAAGTCAGCAGTCTCGCTGACGTTTGATGGCGCATACCCCGAGCACTGGGAGTTGGTTGCCCCGATCCTTGCCGAGAGCGGTATTCGAGCAACCTTCTTCGTTACAGTTCCTGCCCTGCTTGAGAGCCCGGATTCCTGGCGTCAGTTAGTGAAGGCCGGTCATGAAGTCGGAAGCCACAGCCACCTAGGAATTTCCACTGAAGGCGAGCTAACCGCGTGGACTCTGGAAATGGTTCAGGACGACCTTAGGTTGACTGACAAGGGCATTATGGAAATACTGGGCTGTTCAGTTGCCTCCTTTGCTTTATCAGGCGAGAGAACCCATTGTGCCGAAGGC
>JACMJO010000134.1 GCA_014380605.1 Fimbriimonadaceae bacterium
ATGGGGGACAAACTGAGACTTCGAGGAATGTCTACAGGTTCAAGTCCGAGCATTTGAACCTGTAGCAATTCATGACGTTGGAGGAGGCACAGGTTTAAGTCCTGTACCGCCCACCATCGACTGAGTTAAAAATGCAAGTAAATGCTGGCATTTTCAACTCAGTCAGCATCCAAGTCTCATCTGAGAAACAATGCCCTTGGAACGATCCTTCTGTTAGAACTTGAAGTTCGCCACGATATAGGGACTTGGCTGTAAGGTGGTGATCCCTTGATGCAAACCCGCTGGGCCAAATGGACGGACTCCAAACGAGACGGGTCCGGATTGGACAAGATCTAGCCCTCTCGCGAAATACTGGGGCCTAAAGCCGGATTTGTTGGTCTGAGTTAACGAGACCAAAACTCCCGCGCCGCCGAGGATGGTGAGCGTGGTCTCCCCGGTAATCAAACCGACAGCCATTACTGCTGCAGAAACGATTAGCACCGTGTTCCAGGTGCCGCTCGGCGTCGCGGCGCCGTAAGACATTTTCACCGGGATTTTGAAATCGAGACTCTGAGCGCTCGCCATGCTCGAGAAGCCGAATCCCAAGGCAACCGCCGCTGCAGCCATCGTCGTTGTGTGTCTACTCTATCATGTAAGGTCTCCTTCCTGTACTAATAGTCGCCGTGTTGGAGGGGCGCGGTTCCATCCGCGCAATGTTGTATCGGCAAGTGGAAACGACCGAGAGACCTCTAGATTCGCTCACTGGGTTCTTGTCGAACTCAAATCATCCCTATGTACTCATCACGTCGCTCGATAGACGAGGGGCAATACTTGGTCGTCACTCAGGATGTCGCCGACGGCGAGTGAATCGTAGTACGCCTCGGGGAGTACGTTACGGACTCCGTTGAAGGTCGCTCCATCCGGCATGTATGCGCACGTCATCGCCCTCCGCGGCCGATTAGTCATGTTTGCTCCCGCACCATGGGCGACGAGCCCGTTGTGAAACACCGCCGAGCCTGCCTTGCAAGGCGTGGCGACAGACGGAATCTCCGTCCATTCCGGATACTGCTTGAAGAGGTCGCGCTGGTTTGCGCCGATGGGTGTGGGCTCGAATCGTGCCTTCAGGTGCGTGCCGGGCAGATAGTAGAGGCACCCATTCTCAAGCGTTGCGTCGTCTAGCGCCACCCACATCGAGATGGCGTCCCTGGATGAAAACGACCAGAACGGATTGTCCAAGTGCCAGGCAGTAGCGTTCCCAAATGGCGGCTTAAAGAGCGCCTGATCGTGCCAGATTCGAATGCCGTCCGCTCCCGAGAGATCCGCGGCCAGCTTCCCAAGGCGGGGATCGTCCATAATCTGCCGCATCCCTTCGTGGACCTCCCTCAGTTTCAGAGCCTGGGTGAATACTTGTGAGTAATAGTCGTCCGGGTTACCCTGGTTGTGTAGGTACGGGGTCTCTTCCAATCGAACTCGGACGGCTTCCTCAGTAGTTGTGCGCCAATGCTCCAGTTCCAAGGCGTCAAGGAATCCGTCCAGGATGACAAATCCATCCTGTCGATACTTGGCGATTTGGTCGGGGGTGGCTTCATGCTTCATCTGTGCCTCTCAGCCGGCTCGATTCATGGACCTGCGCCTTGAGTGGCGACGGTTCCTGAGTATCCGGCATGATACGAATAGTATGAGGCGGCGATCTACCTAATTGCCGATCTAGAATCAAAGCAGCCATGTCGATCTTGTCTAGGCGACCTTGACTGGTCCAGGGGACAGAGCCGGGACCAAACCTAGTAACTTCACCAGAACTTAGAAGGTTGGCTTTGCATACGAGGGGTTTGTTGACCATACTGCTTCTGTAGGATTCTAGATTCTAATTGTGATCTTGTTTTTGGGAGAAATCTGGTGCCTCTAATCTTCAGGGGCCAGGATTAGGGATGGGCTCCATGCAGATCGGCGTTGCTGCCGTCTGGAAGCCTAGTGATCGATTGTCTAGCTAGGGCTCATGTTTAATGTGAAGCAGGAGCAGGACGTTTGTGATTGGATACGTTGCGTTTGACTTAGCCGCTGTCCCTCGGGAAGGGTGGTCCGAGTCGAATGGCATGGATTTTGTAATTTAAGAATTCTCGATCTTCGGTGGCTAGAATTCGGTTTGGGGGCACGTGTCGTTTTTGGGCGGTAAAAAAAGCTTATCTGTTTGCATCCTTAATGAGTTCTTCTACCCGAACTCTGAAAGCGGTACGGGCAAAGCTGTGTCTGAGCTAGCTCGTTCGCTTGCTGACCATCACAATTGCAAGGTCGCAGTCGTCTCGGGCCGTCGTTCCTACATCACAGGAGCTATTCTTCCAAAGAGTGAAGATTGGGAAGGCATCTCGATCAGCAGGCTCGCCTACCGGGATTGGAATCTGCGTGGCGTCACAAAGCGTTCTGCTTGCAACCTCATCTTTACTGCCAAGGTCGCGCTGAAATTGCTGTTTGGGCCCAAGTACGATGTCGTCCTCGTGACCACAGCGCCTCCATTTCTACCGATTGCGGCAAGCATTCTCCGGTTTTTCAGAAGAACTCCTTACGCCTACATGATTTACGATTTGGAGCCCGAGCGGAGTTGTCGGCTGGGCGTCATCGACTGCCAGAAACTCCCCGCCAAACTGTTGAAAATCGCTCAGCGGGCGTGGTTGCGAAAAGGCTGTTGAAGACAATTTCTGTCCATGCTACTCTCCTGGAGATCGGTGGAGAAGCGGACATTGAAATC
>JACMJO010000135.1 GCA_014380605.1 Fimbriimonadaceae bacterium
AAGACTGAGCTCTGCCTGTAGACTCCAAACATGTCGGAGTGGCTGGACGAATCGTTTATAGGACAAGCGTTTATCGGCGAGACGGTCACCGTCGCTACGAACAGCAGGTTTACCGACTGCAAGTTCATTGGAGCCAAGTTCGAATCGGCAAAGATGACAAGCTGTCACTTTGAGAACTGCGACTTCACCAGGGCTAGCTTTGCCGACGCCACCCTCAAAGGCTGTGTTTTCGCCCAAGCCGACTTCACCGATGCCGGTTTCTTTGCAGCCAGATTGCTTGGCGCCCGAATGATTGCTTGCCAGTTTCAAGGTTCGGACCTCAGATCAATCCAGCAGGAAGCCTGCGACTGGTCGTTCTGCCAACTTCGCCTCCAAGATCTCCGCGTACTGGACCTTACGTCCCTAAAGCTGATCGAGACAGACCTGTACGGAGCAAACTTGAGCCAAAGTATCCTGAAGAAGGCGGATCTGAGCCGGGCAATTCTCGCCCATGCGAAGCTAGATGGCGCCGATCTACGAGATGCGATTCTCGATGGCGTGGATCTAACCCAAACATCGGTGGTTAAGGCAAAGTTCGACGTTTCCGTCGCCATCCGATTCGCCCAGTCTCATGGCGCAATTGTCGAGGGCTAGCCTCGGTAAAATACCGGTCATGCCCCATCAACTGGACGACCGAGCCTTTGTAACGCGACTTGACCCCAAGGACATGCTGGGTCGGACTGAGAGGTTTCCGGATCAGTGCCGAGAAGCGCTTGGGATTTCCCAGGGAGTTTCCCTTAAACCCATGGCTCAGAGGCCAAGCGTCGTGATGCTGACCGGCATGGGCGGTTCGGCCGCGGGCGGAGACTTTGCCCGATCCCTTTTTGAGAACAAAGCGGCCGTCCCCTTCATCGTCAATCGCGACTATCACCTTCCAACCTATGTGGGGCTGGGGGACTACGTCTTCTGCGCGAGTTACAGCGGCAACACCGAAGAGACCCTGAGCGCATACGCGGACGCCAAGAAGGCAGGGGCGCAAATCATCGCCGTGACGAGTGGGGGCAAGTTGGCTGAGCTAGCCCGCGCCGATGGATTCCCAACCTACATCATTCCCGGCGGACATCCGCCCCGGACAGCCTTGGGCTATATGCTCATTCCCATTCTGGTTGCCAGCGAAGCTCTTGGCCTACTCCCAAGCCATGATTTCGCAAAGTGCTTTGCCTTGCTCGATCAATGCTCAGCGGACTGGACGGTGGGAACCCCGTTTGAATCGAATCCAACCAAGCAGCTCGCCCAAGCGATGTTCGGCAAAGTTGCGCTTCTCTACGGGCTTGGGCAATGGCAGGGCGCGATCGCCAACCGTTGGAAGGGGCAGATCAATGAGAATGCAAAAAATCTTGCGTTTCCAAACACTTACCCCGAGCTAAACCACAACGAAGTCCTTGGCTGGGTTGGCGCGGGCAAGCAGGGCGTCGCAAACTGGCTGATGATAACCCTGGTGGACGGAACCGAGAGCGCCAAGATGAAAACCCGCTCGTCGGTTACCGAAAAGCTGGTGAAGGGTACAGCGGAAGCCCACCACGTGACCGCTAGGGGCGAAGATTTGCTTGAGAAGATGCTGTCGCTGACGTTCTACGGCGACTTCGTTTCGATCTACCTTGCCGCGCTGAACGGCATCGATCCCGAGAACATCGACTCGATCAATACGCTGAAAGAGGAGTTGGGGAAGGTTGAGGGATAGAGAATCAGGGAAATAGGTAATTAGTGAGTTAAGGGAATTGGAACAAGGGCTGATTTCTCCCTTTCCTTATTCCCTTCCCGCCTACTCATCCGCAAACGGATCGTATTCGTCTGCCGCCGGCGCCGCCGTTACTGCGGCCGCTGCGGCGGTTGGTCGAGCGCCTTGATCTCCACCGCCGTGATCCTCTCGCGGTCTATCTAGACCCTGGACGCTGTTCGCCACGACTTCTACGACCTCGCGATTCGCGCCGTCGCTACCCGTAAACTTTCGAGCCTGAAGCCGACCTTCGATGGCAACCAACCGACCCTTTGTAAGGTAGTTGGTGACATAGTCCGCTTGGTTACCCCACGCGACGATGTTAAAGAAGTCTGCATCGGGAGATCCATCTTGCGGCTTGATTCTCTTTTGCACGGCAATCGAGAAGGAGCAGACGTTTTTGCCCGTCGTCGTGGTCCGAAGTTCTGGATCACGGGTCAGGCGGCCAATGAGAACAACGCTGTTGACCATCTTTATTCCTCGACTTTGTAGATTCGGTGGCGAATGATGTCGTCGTTGATGCGCATCAGTCGGCCTAGTTCGGCAGGTAGCTCGGCGGGAGCTTCGAAGTTCATCAAAATGTAGTTGCCCTCTTTGAAGCCGTTGACTTCATAGGCGAGCTTGCGCTTGTCCCACTTGCCGGCTTTCTCGACGGTGCCGCCATGGGTCTCGACGACATCTTTAAAGCGGTCCGCGATTTTGCCAACTTCGGTGTCGTTGAAGTCGGGCTTGACGATGTAAAAGGCTTCGTATTTCTTACTCATTGTTTGCTCACTATGGGCTTTGATTCCGCAAGCGAGAACATTCGCAGGGGAACAGCGAGCCGGTTAAGGCGAAGGGAGATGATACCAGATGAAGTGTTTTGAGCTAAGGAGGACTTGCTATCGCCTTAGCGTGCCCATCGGCGTAGGATACGTTGTTCGACGGCAAGCCATCTCCAACCTTATGTCGTCCGGGATTTGGCAGGCTCCCTTTGCTTCCCGATGCGTTTCTTGCCAGGTTCATCGATTCAAAAACAAGCTCTACGAAGTCGGGGCGGCGTGGCAGTTTCGCATTGGAAAGCTGGCCATTGAAGGCATAGCCATAAATTTGAGGGTCCTTCCTTTCTCTTTGAAGGATGTTGCATTGAAGAAGATCTTCGTCCTTCAAGTAAGGGACGGATGCATCCATCCAGTTGTCCCGATTGGGGAACCGATCGTCATAGTCGCTCGCATACATGATGCAGGCTAGGGCCATCTGCTTCACATTTGATAGGCACGCATACTTCCTTGCCGAGTCTTTGCCAGCATGAACCGGCCACAGGAGCAACGAGCCAAAAGCCACGGTAATTCCAAGGATCGCAGCGACCTCGAGGGGTCGCGGGAGCTTCATGGGGTCTTTGGCAACGCCACGCGCTTCACATGCCCATCCAAGTAGCCGATTGAATTCCGCCCTTTATGCCGGCCAGGGTTGGGAAGGCTGGCGAAAGGATCGCTCGCGTTACGGGCCAGATTGATCGAGTCATAGATCATGGACTGAGTGGCTGGACTCTGAAATTGATCGGTCTTCTTGCGCGACAACCGCGAATCGAAGGCGTAGCCGTGCTGACCCTTAACTCTGATTTCCGGATCTACGAATATCTCCTGGTTCTTTGTGTAAGGGGTCGCCAAGTCCATCCAGGCGTCGCGATCAGGAAGTCGCTCATCGTAATCCGCGGCATAGATGATTAGTGAAAGCGCGATCTGTTTCGAATTCGAAAGGCAATGCGTTCCCGGACTTGCTTCCGAGCAACCGCAAGCCGTGATGGGCACGAAGACGCCAACCAGGCAGAACACGATTCCAAGACAAACCAACCATTCCCAGAGGAGGGGCTTTCGCACAACATCATGTTACGATGAAAAGTGTCAGTTCCGGCCCCCCTGCCAAGCACAATTGCGGGTTCTCGGCCTGGCCTTACGGTTGAACCTTGCCAATCGCAAGAAATTATCTTAAGATATTGGAACTTGCTTTCACTGCTGACAGCATTGCCTTGGGAGGAGATGTATGAAACTTTTTGCAATTGCTGCACTAATCTCGGTCGTGGCCGTTTCCATGGCCCAGAATGCATATTTTACGGGTTCATTGACGGCGAACGACCCAACCTGGAATCGGCCCCTTGAAGATGGTAGCGCACTGTCTGCGGTAGGAACGTTGGTTTTCTACGATGTTCAACCATTCTATGTGGCGGCGGCTGGAACATTCACGTTCGAAACGGCCGCACCAACGCCCAACAATTACGATACTTTTGCATTCATCTACCAGAACGCCTTTAACTCAGCCACTCCGCTAATCAACTATGTGGCTGGAGACGATGATTTCACAGGTGCCTTTACAATTTTGCCGGGACCGTACACACCCACAAACGGCACCGGAAGCGGTGGTGTTACTCCTTCGTCACAGATTCTGAATGTCGCTCTTAGTGCTGGCATTCAGTACTACGCCATCAACACGACATTTAGCAACGGTGCCGTGGGCACTTACTTTAGCGGAATCGGGGGAAGAGGCGCCGCTGGGGGTCCAATCGACGTTACTCTCGGAACGTTGCCTGTTCCAGAGCCAGCTTCGATGGTTGCTCTTGGAATCGGTGCATTGGCTCTTCTGCGAAAGCGACGCAAAGCCTAGGTTTCCTCTGGCTTGCAAATGGACTAGACCTAGCAGGTCTAGTCCATTTTTTATTCTAACCAAGTCTCGTTCACACTCAGCGCAAACTTATAACCGATCAACTCCGCCGACCGACGGCACATCGCCATTTGGCTCTGGAATCTCTCGAAATACTCCATCACCTTGGCTTGCTTAGTGTCTACCTCCAAGGTCAACTCGATCGTGTTGCCTTTGGGTTTCATGTCCGCTCGACTGTAGCGGACGTAATGGTCCGCCGGAAAACCGCCGCTCGTAGACCGCCGGATACGGGGACGCTCTGCGTGCTCAAAACTCTTTGCGCGCATCGCGGCTTTGTGGCGACCGAAATCAAAGTTGTGTCTTTGTGTTTAGTACAACCTTCGCTTCATGTCCGCCAGCAAAGTCCAGTGACGCTAGCAAACTGGCACGCTCGGTTCCGCTGGCTGGTCGTCGTTGAACGTAGGCAGGCACAATTGCGGGTTCTCTGGATCCGGCAGGCTTGAACCCTTGTCAATCGCAAGAAATTATCTTAATATATTCAAACTTGCTTTCACTGCTGAGGGCATTTGCCTTTCTGGAGGAGATGTATGAAGCTTTTTGCTGTTTTTTCATTAGCTGCTATTGCGGCGGTTGGATTTGGACAATCGTTCGCAAATCCAACGATAATTGCTATTCCCTTTACCGGGACATCTGGCGCGTCCACGCCATCGAACATATCGGTATCAGGGATCACGGATCCCATTACCAACATCACGGTCGACCTGTTCTTCTTGACCCACACGTTTCCCGATGACATTGACGTCTTAGTCGTAGGTCCCACGGGAGCTAGCGTCATTTTGATGTCGGACGTTGGAAGTAGCTTCGATGTGCAAGGCATCAACTTGAAGTTCGACGATCTTGCTCCAAACAGTCTGCCGGACGCGGCTCTGTTGACTTCGGGCACTTGGAAGCCGACTAATATTGGTACCGGCGATACGTGGACTGGCGCTCCTGCAGGCCCTTACGGCGCGGCTTTGACGCCGCTTTACGGCCTGAATCCAAATGGGACTTGGACCCTCTACATTCAAGATGACCTCGGCGGAGACATTGGCCTTCTTGACGGAGGCTGGCAAATTAATTTCCGAACTCAGCCGGTTCCCGAACCCGCAACTCTGGTTGCCCTTGGAGTAGGCGCTCTAGCCCTGCTACGAAAGCGACGCAAAGCCTAAAAAGCTATCCATAGCAAGGAAACGCGGTTCAGAACTTCAGTTCTGGACCGTTTTTCTATTCCAAGTACGTCCCGTTCACACTCAGGGCAAACTTGTAGCCAATCAGCTCCGCCGACCGCCGGCACATCACCATTCGGCTCAGGAATATCTCGAAATACTCCATCACCGTGGCTTGCTTGGTGTCTACTTCCAAGGTCAGTTCGATCGTGTGGTCCTCGGGCTTCATGTCCACTCGACTCTTTTGAACCGCATAGTTGACGCGGTCATGGATGTCGAACGTCTCCAAGATCGGGTTCTGGACCCGACTGTAATGGACGTCGCTCTTGTCGGCGATGATCAAGGCGGCCGACATGTTGGAGATCGGCATCCCTACCAACTCCTCATGATTGCCGATCGCTCCGAGGACCGGGGCGATCTCCGCTGGGTCCATGCCCATTTCGTTGAGGATCGTAAAGGCGATGTTCGCCCCGGAGATGGGATGGTCCACCCGATTGATAACGTTCCCGATGTCGTGCAGATACCCGGCGATCTGGCCAAGCTCGACTTCCCTCGCTGGTAGTTCGAGCCCTTTCATGATGTAGGCGGTTATGCTTGAAACCACGCCGACGTGGCGATGACCATGCTCGGTATAACCCATCGCGCGCATGACTTCATTCGCGCCGTCGATGAGTTTTCGGACTTTGGGATTGGATCGGACCTCTTTTAGGGTGACGGATCTAGAGGATTCCACAAGGGCGGGTTGTTCCATTGCAACATTCCAAACGTCGGCATCTTTGCCGCTGTCCTGCACCTTCTAGAGGATGGAGGACGAGCGGAGAATACCGCCTCTAGTTCGAGCCTCCAAGCCTTTCGAGGCTGATGAGCTGGTCTCCGCCCACCCACTGCCGTTGGCTGACCACCCCAAAGCCCGGCTGGAACATCGTCTGAAGCCGTATGTTCTTGCCCTTAGGGTTTAGGATCGTGAGCTCTGTCTTGATGCCCTTGATCCTCTGTCCTCCGATCTGCTCCTCAGCTGGCGCCTGGTTCAGCGTCCCCGTCCCTTGGAACTGGCCCCAGATGCCCATCGCCTTGCCGCTCCAAGTCCTTCGGGTGCGGCGGTCAGAGTTCACAAGCAGGGGAACGGCGGGCTTAAACGTGGTGTTGGAGAACCGTTCGGCGATCAGAGTATCGCCCTTCCAAGCCAAGTGGGACTCGCCCATGGGCCCCGTCAGCACCACGCCTTCAACTCCGGCGACCGAGGCGACTCGCAACACCCGGACTTCAGTCAAATCGTCCTTAAAGCCTGCTGAAACCGAGTATCGCCATGTGTTCCCAACCTGGAGCGGCATAAGCTCCTGGCTGTCACCGCACCCCACCAGAACGAGACCAAGCAAACAGAGCCGCTTGGTCAAACGGCCTCCAGCTTGGCAAAACTTTGAGCCAGCTTCTTCACCCCGACTACGCCCGGAAAGGCCACCGTCACCTCAGTGTCGTTCTTGATCGGATTGCAAGCCACGACGACGCCGATGCCAAACTTGCCGTGCCTCACCTTCTGTCCGACATCGAACGGAGGCTTGTAGCTTGGGCCACGCAAGGTCGGCTTTTCGTCCAAGACGGAAGACGATGGGAAGCTAGGCGAAGAATAGGTGCCCGAACGCTCTTGATACACTGACCGACGCTCGGCAGGCATTGCATAGCCCGAGTGGGAGAGCGTGTCCAGAATCGCGTTAGGGATGTCTTCTAGGAATCGAGAGCGTCGATTAAAATTTGGCTGGCCATAGAGCGACCTGCGATGGGCGTGGATCAAATGGAGTTCTTCGCGAGCCCGAGTCATCCCGACGTAGCAGAGGCGGCGCTCTTCTTCGATTTCAGAATCCGAATTGAGCGAACGGGAATGCGGGAAAACGCCCTCCTCGAGTCCCAGCAGGTACACGACCGGAAACTCCAGGCCCTTGGCCGAATGCAAGGTCATCAACGTGACCGCCTCGCCGCCTTCGTTCAGAGCATCTACGTCCGCAACCAGGGACACGCTCTCCAGGAAGCCGCCAAGGGATGGGTCTTCCGTGCTTGAATCGTATTCAATCGTGACATTGACGAACTCTTGGAGGTTTTCTAACCTGGAAAGCGAATCCTCAGACCGATCCTCTTTCAGCATGTCCAAGTAGCCAGAAGCAGTCATCAAGTGCTTCAGAACCGGGGTCACCGGACCCTGTTCCGCAAGTTCGGCGGCATCCTGAATGGCCCCGATAAACGCCCGAAGGCCACCGGCAGCCTTTTTGGCTATCCCCGATTGCACTTCCTGCTCCTGAAGCGCGTTCCACAAAGGAAGATCTCGCTGGTTAGCCCAAGATTCAATTGCCGACAGCGCTCCTGGCCCGATGCCTCTCGTCGGCAGGTTCACCACCCGTCGAACGGATACATCGTCTCGCTGGTTAAAGGTCAAGCGCAGGTAGGACAGCATGTCCTTGATCTCTTTGCGCTCATAGAACCTGACGCCGCCTACCAGCACATGGGGAATCCGCATGGTCAGAAAGGCTTCTTCAACAACGCGCGATTGAGCATTCGTCCGATAGAGCACGGCGAAACTGCCGTAGCCCCGACGCCCCGTGCGCACGTCCTTAAGGATCGCGTCGGCCACCATCATCGCCTCATCCTGCTCAGTGCCCGCCTGAGTTAAGGTGACCGGCGCACCCTCGTCGTTCTCGGTCCAGAGCTGTTTGTTTGCCCGACCGCGATTAACTTGAATAACCGCGTTCGCTCCGGCCAGGATGTTCTTGGTCGATCGGTAGTTCCGCTCCAGCTTCACGATCTTAGCGTCGGGGTGGTCCGATCCAAAACGGAGGATCAGGGAAACGTCTGCTCCGCGCCAAGCATAGATGGACTGATCGTCGTCGCCCACTACGACGATGTTCTTGTGCTTGCCCGAAATCAAATGGACGATCTGGTACTGGGCGTAGTTGACGTCCTGATACTCATCGACAAGAACGTGCAGAAACCGCTCCTGATACTTCTCGCAAACGTCTTGCCTTTGCTCCAATAACCGGACGGTGTAGAACAAAATGTCGTCGAAATCCAAGGCGTTCGCCTTGGAAAGCAGGGCGTTGTAGGACTTGAAAACCTCCGAGGCGATCCGCTCAAAGAACCCCGTCGCCTTCTCGGCATACTTTTCAGGAGTCAGCAGTTTCTCTTTGGCGCTCGAAATTTCATGAAGGATGCTTCGAGGCTGGATCGACTTGTCGTCGATGTTCTTCGATTTGAATATCTCTCGTATCAGCGAAAGTTGATCGGAGTCGTCGTAGATGACGAAATTCGGGTCGATCCCAATACTCTTGCCATCGATCCGCAGGATTCGCGCGCAGAGGCTGTGGAACGTTCCGATCCACATTGAGTTCGCCCGATCTCCGACCAGGTCCACCACGCGATTCTTCATCTCACGTGCCGCTTTGTTGGTAAAGGTCACCGCCAAAATGCGGCTGGGAAAAACGCCGTCTTGAATCAATCGTGCGATCCGATGGGTGATCACCCGCGTCTTGCCCGACCCGGCCCCGGCGAAAATCAGTAACGGGCCGCCCGGCCATTGCACCGCTTCGCGCTGCTCGGGATTCAGGGTGTCAAGGTCGAGAGTCGCGGACATCAAGGGCCTTTATTATAGTGGACAATCGTACATCTTTGCTGATTCAGCCGAGGATGGTTTTCGCAATCACCAGGGTGCCGAAATTGTGCACTCCGTGCATCACGATGGACGGAACAAGCGACCCGGTTTGGCGGCTAAGGAAGCCGCTCATCGCGCCGATTGTAGCCAGCGGAAGCCATGCGGGAATCCCCGTCGGGTGGATAGCGGCGAAGAGCAAGCCTTGGGCAAGGATGGCAAGAACGGGCTTGCCCCATGCTCTTGCTAAGGCCGGCAACAGCGTCCCTCGGAACATGATCTCTTCGGTGATTGGCGCGCCTACGGAGGCGGCAAAGAAAATCACGGAAATCCCAAACCAGGATACGCCTTCCTGAATCTGAACTGTGGTCGGATGCTCTGGTTTTGGCAACCCAGCAAATATCCATTGACCCAAAAGAGCCGCGCCGAGAACAAGCGGAAGATTTGCCATCGCGGCCCCAAATCCCCACGCGATATTCTTGCCAAGGTTCTCCTTAGTGATTCCGATATCTCGCAGGCTAAACCGCTTGAGTCCAATGGGGAACTTGAAAATGTACAAGACCGCCCCAATGAGAATCAGATAGGTGGCAAGGGTCAGTCCATCTTTGCTCACCCCCTTGCCGAGAGCGGAGGCAACGAGTGGCATCGCCAGTTGGATACCTAGAAACAGCGCGAATATCTGGGCACACCGAAGTGCCAGGCGGTCGGCATCGGCGAGGGAGATTCTCTCGAGGGGAAACCCTTTACGGGGCAACAGGCCTTGGCTCTTAAGAATTCCGTAGAGAACCAACAAGACAAATCCCCCAGTTCCGAAAAGCAACGCTGCCGAAAGAACGCCGATCCTGACATAGGACTTTTCCTTTGGGAACATCGCCTCTCGACGGGTCTTGTCCCCCGCCTTTTCGTAGGCCTGGACTGTTGCCAAGCGGCTGATGAACCCGCCGCCTCTGAGCTTCGTTTCAAGCTCCTTGGCCCGTTTGGGAGAAAGAGTCTTTGCTGAGAATATCTCGGCAAAAAAGGCGTCTCGAGGCTCTTTGCTTTTCCTGAGTTGGGACAATACGGGTTCCGATATCCCCTTGCCTTGCTCAGTTCGAGCGACTGAAAAGAATCTGGCCGCAACCGCTTCCTTAGTCGAGTCCTTGGCTAGCTCTTGCTCGATCTTGGCAAGGGTGTCGTCTGCGTTCGCCGGCTTAACGCTGCTCAGCGCGCCGACCATCTCTTTGGTCTCGACCGCGAGTCGAAGTCGGTTGAAAACTTCAAGTCGCTGGCTGCCGGGCTCCTTCCCGCGATCCAGATACTGAACCAATTCCAGCCCAATCATCAGCGAAAAGATGGCGATGAGGATGATCCAGCCGCCGTAGGCACGGGGCGGCTGTGGTTCGGGCAGGTCGAACCGCATGTAGTTGGATTCTTTAAAAGGAGGAACGGTCACTGCACGCCTAAAGATCTGTCGTTGATGCTGATAGTGTACGTACTTTGATGAGTCGCCATCGCAAACGTCATCCAGATGGTCTCCGACAAATACTCGGCAATCAGAATGCCTAGGCCAACTGCCCTAAGTTTGTCATACCCCCTGAGCCCGTAGTAGCGCTGGACGAAATTCTTCACCATCAAAACGACGAGCAACCCAAACCAATAGTAGTCGACGCCGAAATTCATGCTAAGCACATAGCCCGCCGGGTGGAGTGGAAACGCAGGAAAGCGGAACCGAATCGCATCGAGCAACATGACCATCGAGAACCCAAAGATCGTCATGATGATGCCCACGATGTCGGGCCCATGGCGATCCTTGATCATGTTTTGGACGTAGTTCTCCACCCCACTCCATCCCGTGTTTCCCGTTCGATAGGCATGGGCGGTTTGGAAAAAACTTCCCAGAAAGAAGCCAAGCAGCACGGCCACGGCGATGGCAATGAAGATCGGCTTCTGACGCGTCCGATTCAGCTGGCCCATCTTCATTGCCTCGAGTTGGTAGGGCATAGGGTGGGTTCGGAACAAGCGATTCATATACATGAACACTTGGCCAACATACGCCGCCTGGGCGTCGGTGATCCACCTTGTGCCCGTGAACCTGTTCATCAGCGCAGTCGGCCCAAAGAAGGCGAATTCATGCGTAGGTGGGCCCAATTGCGCCCTTATGCGCGTCAAGACGATGCTGAATATGAGGAATGCGGCAACGTACGGCACCATGTACCAAAGCGGCAACCCCCCTACCAGCCCGAACACAACACAAACACAGAATGAAACGAAAAGTCCGATAAAAGCCCATCGATGAGTGACTCCGCCATCGTCCGGTTTAGCTTTGACTTTGATATCACGCCAAACCTCCTTCAGATAGTTCTTGGACACCCAGACTGCCCCAAGGAACATGGCAAAAACCGCGCCCCACGTTTGCTCATCGAAGTAGGGCGGTCCCGGGGTTAAACCCGTCCCGCTGAAAGTGTCCTGGGGAATTCCGTAATTCGCAAGCACGACATGGGAGGCCTTTCTAAGTAAGAAGAAGACGACGAAGCTCAGTAAGAGATCGCTCGGCATGAACAGCCCGATCGCCGCCATGTAGGGGTAGATCGAAATCCGAAAGTCGCCGATGTTGCTGAGGGGAGGTTCCTTGAAGACCGCCCGAATATCGAAGATCGTCTTCATCGGGATCGACGGGACATTCGGATAGAGGTAGTTGAACCCGTTTAGCATGTCGATCGCGAACATCACGCCGAATGCGATCCACATATACCGGTTGCGCCAGATCGGACCGTTTCCCCCATTCTCGGCAAGGGC
Organism: Fimbriimonadaceae bacterium; assembly: GCA_014380605.1. Classification (GTDB taxonomy): domain Bacteria; phylum Armatimonadota; class Fimbriimonadia; order Fimbriimonadales; family Fimbriimonadaceae; genus 55-13. The sequence goes on from JACMJO010000135.1 coordinate 12,005, forward strand.
GACGGGGAGTTGGATCAGGGGGAAGGCCAGTCTCTCGCGCTCATTCCAAGCTCCCCGCATCAAGGAATTGATGCAGAGAGTAGCGAAGCAAATCGAGAAGTAAAGGGCGCCCCAGGCAAGCCACTTCGGGAGGAACATCGGAATCTTGCTAATCGCGTACTGCATTCCGTGGCCGCCGCCCCGGAAATCGGACACCAGCTTCTCATCTTTGAAGACCAGCCAATCGGGAATGTGCTTGGTCAGGACGTCCCGGACGGTCCCGTCTGTCTGACGCATGGGGTACGACCAGATGGCCATATTGGTGACCGCAATCCACTCCGCCGAGACGGCCGAAGCAATGGCGGTGATTCCGAAGATGATGAGCAGATCGGTTTGGTTGAATGCGATCTTGGGATTGATCTTGCGAAGGACCACGTTGAGCGCGACCATGAAGAACAGCGCGCTGACCGGTGGGACCATGAGGGAGAAAATGACGCTCGCCCATTGGTTTGGCGAAACATAACAAACTGGGACGCAAAGCAAACATCCGGCTATGATCGCCCTGAATCGAACCGGCTGAAGCCCCTTATCAGGCCCGTCCTCGTGCGGCGCTGTCGATTCGGTAGGGGGCAGCGTGGCAGCCATGGCTCAATGGCAGTGTATACGACACCGAAACTGAAAAACCCTCTAATCCAGCGGAGGCTTTCCTAGGCGACCATCCGCCGCTGGGCTTTCGCGCGGAGGTAAATGGCGAACGAGTTGAGACACAGCAACACCACGATCAGCACGATAATCGCCGATGCGGCCGTTTCATTGAACGCCTTCTTAGATTCGCTTGCCCAGTCGAATATCTGGATTGGCAAAACCGTGTATTTATCGCTCAAACCCGAAGGGAGCTGCGACACAAAACTCGCAGCGCCCACGACGATCAGGGGAGCCGTCTCCCCGATTGCCCTCGACATCGACAAAATGATGCCCGTTAGGATTCCCGGGGCAGCATTGGGAAGGACTTGGTATCGAATCGATTGCCATTGGGTGGAACCAAGAGCCAACGAGCCATCTCGGTAACTGCTGGGAACAGCCTTGAGAGCCTCCCTGGTGACGATGATGACCATCGGCAAGATGAGAAGGCTCATCGTCAAGGCGCCCGCAATGATGCTTTGGCCAAGCGCCAGCCAGCGCACAAAGACGGCGAGGCCGAGCAGACCGTAAACGATCGAAGGAACGCCGGCAAGGTTGGCGATATTGAGCTCGATAAAGTCGGTGAGCTTGTTGCGCCTGGTGTTGAACTCCTCCAGATAGATGGCCGCCGAGATACCAATGGGCACGGCTATCACCGCCGTGAGAATCATCACGTAAAAGCTTCCAATAATTGCGGGCCAGATGCCGGTTTTGGCGGGCCGGGCGGACAGCGGGCTCTTCACAAAGTCAAGGCTCAAGCGGCCGATGCCATCGATCCAAATCTTCGACAGGAAAACGATGAGCAGAACGACCCCAATTCCCGCCGCGGCGAAGCACAGATACTTGAAAACCAGGTCGTTTCGCCTTCGGCGTCGCATGTGCGCAGATGGCGGCCCAAAAATCATGCGTAAACCTGCCGGAACTTCTTCACGAGCCGCTGAGCCAGGAGGTTCATGACGAGGGTGAAGACGAACAGGGTCGCGCCAACCGCGAACAGTGACTGATACTTGATCGTTCCCGAAGCGGCATCGCCCTTCGCGGTGGACACGATGAATGCGGTCATCGTCTGAATGGCTTTGGTTGGGTCAGCGGTAAGGATCGGATTGGAACCAGCCGCGAGTGTAACCGCCATCGTCTCGCC
>JACMJO010000136.1 GCA_014380605.1 Fimbriimonadaceae bacterium
ATTGCCGCACTCTATCAACGTTGCGGGCTTGGTTGGTCAGGACTCATACCCCCAACACGGGGCGTGTTGGGGGACCAAAATTGTCGCACTCTAAAAGAGCGGGTTGGGGGATCAAGGTCGGCCAAAGGTCACGGTCGGGATTTTGCAGAACGACTTATCCTGATAAGGATGAAACCGCGAGTCGTCATCATTGGGTCGGTTGTGATTTTCGTTGCGATCTTGGCGCTTGTTTTCCTGGGGCGGCCCACGATTCGGCTGACCGCAGCGGACATCCAATCGCACTTGGAACGGAAGTTTCCGCTGGAGAAGCGAGAACTCATTTTTACCGCGCGTTTCACCGATCCCTCGGTCGCCATCGACCCCAAGACAAACGAGGTGATTTTGGGAGTGTCGACGACGGTCTCGGCACTGGGACTCAGGGCGGCGAAAGCTCAGGCGGAGGCCAAGGGGCATGTTCGATACGAACCTTCTTCCGGCGAGATCTTTCTTGATTCGCCAGCGGTTACGGTTCAGGGACTTAGCATAGTCGGGCTCTCGGAGCGGGATCAGGAGAAGGCTCGCAAGTTTCTTCAGGGGGCTTTGAAGTTGTATCTGGGGCAGACGGCGCTCTATCGCCTCAAGAAGCCGGGACCGTTGAAGTCGCTCCGGGTGAGAGATGCGGCGATCGAGATTGAACTTGGCTACTAGGGTAACGAACGGAGCTGCACCTCAGCATGGCGATAGAATCAAAGAATGGATGACATTGTTCGTCACCGCAGGATGAGAAACCAGAGCCGGCGAGTCAGGTACGGAACTGTGGTACTTAGCAAAGTCGTCCACACATCACAGGGCCAAGACATAGTTTTCGGGTCCGGATTTGTTTACGCACGTTCAAATGAATGGATATTAATAACCGCAAGCCATGCCATTGATAAATTTGAGGAGATTGCTGAAGACAAGCGAGAGGATCAAGGCGGAAACTGGCTTTTCCTTAAGGTTCCAGCAAGCAATGGGCCCCCCGTCAAATTCAACTTGAGGACTAGCCAGGGTTTTGGGTTACCCGCGCTTGGCGAGGCCCTTTTGCGGGAAAACCCTGACGACGAAAGGAAGGGTTTCTTTAGAGCTTGTCGAGAGTCAGACATCGCATTTATTGTTCTGCCTAGGCGCATTAAAAGTCTCTTGAAGAAAGCGGGCCTCAAGCCGTTCACGACAGAGAACGTGAGGATGTTCAAGCAGGAAGAAATACATTCTGCGCATAAACTAGAAGGCTTCTTGTTTGGCGTACCTATGAATTCCTTAGAGTTTGACCAAGCTTCCGTCGAGACAAGCTACTATTTCAAACAACTTTCAGTTTACGTTTCAGACGTAGCCGAGGAATCCTACCTTGTTGTGTTCGGACGGAACTGGTCCGACCAAGAGCATACTGGAAGCATCAATGGGATGAGTGGAGGGCCAATTGTGGTGCTTGGCCATAAAGAACCTGCAATAATCGCGGTCCAATCGAAAGAATTTTTTGCAGAGACCTCGGATAGAGAATCGTCGACTCCTGACACGCTTTGGGCATTTGAATTTGCACATCTACAAGAGGTGCTTACCGAAATGTTAATTCACCTAAAGCGACGTTCCAACTTAGTGAAGAAATCTCAGAAAACCTCTTGAACAAATGCAATTTCTCCCTCATACAATCCCACGCACAACCTCGCCCGCGACGTCGGTAAGGCGGAAGTCTCGGCCCTGGTAGCGGTGGGTTAGGCGGGTGTGGTCGATGCCTAGTTGGTTGAGGATCGTGGCTTGGAGGTCGTTGACGCTCACTGGGTCCTGGGCGACTCCGTAGCAGAACTCGTCGGTCTCGCCATAGACGGTCCCCTTGCGGAAGCCTCCGCCCGCCATCCAGACGGAGTAGCACTGCCCGAAGTGGTCGCGGCCGTGGCCGTTGGGCTTGGTGACGTCGCCCTGGACGAAGACGGTCCGGCCGAACTCGCCCGCCCATAGGACGATAGTGTCGTCCAAGAGGCCGCGCTGCTGGAGGTCTTTCACCAGGGCGGCCGAGGGCTGGTCCGTGTCTCGACATTGCTCGGCGAGCTGGGTGGATAGGTTCTGGTGCTGGTCCCAGCCCCCGTGCATGAGCTGGACGAACCGCGTCCCGCGCTCGATGAGGCGGCGGGCGAGGAGGCAGTTGTAGGCGTAGCTTCCCTTCCGGCGGACATCGGGGCCGTACATGGCCAGGGTGGCTTCGGATTCCTTGGAGATGTCGGTAAGCTCGGGAACGCTGGTCTGCATCTTGAACGCCATCTCATATTGGGCAATACGCGACTCTATCTCGGGGTCGCCGTACTCCTTGTGACGCTGTCGGTCGAGCTCGGCGATGTCGTCGAGGATGCCCCGGCGAAGCTTTTCGGACATTCCGGGCGGGTTGGTGAGGTAGAGAACGGGGTCGCCATCGCCCCGGAAGCGCACGCCCTGATACAGGGACGGCAGGAAGCCGCTGCCCCAGTAGTAGTCGTAAAAGAGCTGGCCGCAAGTCTTCTTTTCGTCGCTGCTGGTCATGACCACGAATGCGGGGAGCTCGTCGGTCATGCTTCCGAGGCCATAAGCAGCCCAAGCTCCAAAGCTGGGTCGACCGGGGATTTGGCTGCCGGTGAGGAACAGGGTGACGCCGGGCGCGTGGTTCACTGCCTCGGTGTGCATAGTGCGGACCAGGGTGATCTGGTCGGAGATGCCGCCGATGTGAGGAATGAGCTCACTCAACTCCATCCCGGAGTCGCCGTATTTGCGGAACGGCTTGATGGCGGGCAGGATCGGGTATTTGCCCTGGCCGCTGGTCATGGTGGAGAGGCGGGAGGTTTTTCGGATGCTCTCCGGAAGCTCCTGCAGACGCATCTTCTCCAGGTTGGGCTTGGGGTCGAAGAGGTCGACCTGGGATGGCGCGCCCCCTTGCCAAAGGACGATGACCCGCTTGGCCTTGGGCTTGAAGTGGGGGATGCCTTTTTGGCCCGGGAAACCTTTCTTTTGCGAACCGGGTTGGGCTTCAGCGAGTTCTCCCAGCATGCTCATCAGCGCGATGGAGCCAAGCCCTTGGGCGGTTTTGCCGAAGAGCTGGCGTCGGGTGAGCCGGAGGTCGCGTTCAAAGAAGGGGTTCATGGGGTGGGCGGAGCTGAGAGTTGAGAGTTGGCTTTTTGGTGTTACGGCATTGCGGCGTTGCGGTTATGGGTTCTTCTATTCCCTTGTCATTGCCTCGTCCAGGTTGTAGATGGCTAGGCAGACGCTGGCGAGGGCGGCTAGGTCGGTTGGGTTGTGGTTTGGCGGGAGAGGGCTGTCTCCTTGGGCTAGGAACTGTTTGGCGGCGGCGGGGTCGAGGTTGAAGGCTTGCTTCGACCTTTGGAGGCTCCGGAGGAGAACTTTGAGCTCGTTCTCTGTGGGACGTCGTGCGCAGACTCTTCGGAAGGCTTCCCGCAGGCGGCCTTCGTTGGTCGGGAGGGAGATTACTTGGGCGGCGAGACCCCGGGCGGCTTCGACCCAGGTCACGTCGTTCAGCATCGTGAGGGCGTGAAGCGGGGTGGAGGTTAGGCTCGCCCGAACCGTGCAGACCTGGCGGCTGGAGGCGTCGAACATGTTTCCGGGGGCCACGGTGCGTCGCCAGAATGTGTAGAGACTTCGGCGGTGGTTCTCGTCGCCTTTCGACTGGGGATAGGTGAAGTCGCGCTCAAGGGTGATGGCGAGACCGTCCCAGATTCCTTTTGGCTGATACGGATAGACCGGCTTCCCGCCCATTTTAGGGTCTAGGAGGCCGCTGGAGGCAAGAGCGACATCGCGGAGAATCATCGAGGGCATTCGGAATCTGGGAGCCCTTGCGTAGAGGAGGTTGGAGGGGTCTTTGGTCTTCAGGGAGGCAGGGAGCTTTGAAGACTGGCGGTAGGTCGCGCTCATCACGATCATTTTGTGGAGTCGCTTGACGTTCCAGCCGTTCTCGCGGAAGTCCACGGCCAGCCAATCCAGCAGTTCGGGATGGGTTGAAACTTCGCCTTTGATGCCAAAGTTCTCCTCGGTTCGGACCAGGCCACGCCCAAAGAAAGTCTGCCAATAGCGATTAACCTGGACTCGAGCGGTGAGGGGGTTTTGTTTGCTGGTGACCCACTTTGCGAGGTCGAGGCGGTTCTTGGTTGCGATCTTGGGCAGGCTGGTCGGGGTAGCGGGCTGGACCTCGTCGAGCGGCTCTTCATAGTTGCCCCGGTTTTGGACGAAGGTCTTGCGAGGCTGCTTGTCAGACATCACCATGACTCGGGGAATGGCGGCTCTTAGGTTGTCGAGCTTGGGTTTCAGGACCTTCTGGGCAGCGGGATCTGCAGACTTGAACTCTAGCTCCAGTGCCTCCAGTTCGCGCTTCTGCTCCGCCGACGGCACGTAAACCCACGGATCGGCGATTCGATATTGGCCTCCGCCGCTGGGGACTCCAGACTCGGGGACGCTATTGAAGAAGGCGAGGAAGCTGTAAAAGTCCTTCTGTGACAGCGGGTCGTACTTGTGATCGTGGCAGCGGGCGCAGGCCATGGTGAGGCCGAGCCAGGTGGTGGAGGTTGTGTCGACTCGGTCGTACAGGATTACATTCCTCTGCTCCTCAGCGATCGCGCCTCCTTCGCCGTTTAGCATGTGGTTGCGGTTGAATCCGGTGGCGATCAATTGGGCAAGCGTGGGGTCGGGAAGGAGGTCGCCAGCAAGCTGTTCGGTGGTGAACTGGTCGAACGGCATATTGGCGTTCAGGGCGTCGACCACCCAGTCTCGCCAGACGTATTGGTGGGTGTCGCCATCTTGCTGGAAGCCGTTGCTATCGGCGTATCGGGCGGCATCGAGCCAAGGCAGGGCCATGCGCTCGCCATAGTGCCGGGTTGCGAGGAGGCGGTCGACCACCTTTTCATAGGCTTGGTGCGACTTGTCGGCGATGAAAGCGTCGACTTCACTCGGAGTGGGCGGAAGGCCGATTAGATCGAGGGTGAGGCGTCGGATGAGGGTGACTTTGTCGGCTTCGGGCGATGGTTTCAAGCCTTCCCTTTCCAAACGAGCGAGGATGAAGGCATCGACTGGGTTTCGGGGCCAGGTCTTGTTCTTGGTGATCGGGGTTTTGGCTCGGACGGGGGCTACGAACGCCCAGTGTCGCTTGGGGCCGCCCGCGCTTACCGCGTTTGCGCCTTCATCGATCCATTTGCGGATCGTGTTGGCGTCCTGATCGGTCAGGGGCTTGAAGCCCATCGGCATTCTCGGACCATGGCCCTTGCCGAGGATTCGGGTGAGCAGAAGGCTCTGGTCGGCTTTGGTTTTCACGACGGAAGCGCCGGATACGCCGCCCTTTTGGAGGCCCTGAAAAGAGTCTAAATTGAGCCCGCCTGCTTTATCCTTTGCCGAGTGGCACGGCATGCAGTGGGCTTTGAAGATGGGGAGGACGTCGTGCTGGAAGTCGACAGGAGATTGGGCAGTGGGCGATGCAAAAGCGCCGTACATCAGGCAACTGCCAGCCACAGTAATTGCGGCGATGGTGTGGTACTTAGATGCCAACGGGTATGCCTTCATTGGAGTGCCTGCAGGGATTCATTATACGGAGTCGGCAGGACCCCGGGCCGAATTGCCTTTGGAACGGTTTTGAACTTTTTTGTGTTTGCCAGACACATAGGGTTAGGAGGCGAATATGTTTCGTTATGCCGCTACTTTCAAACCATTCCTTGGCGCACTCTGCCTTGGAATCGCAATCGGGTGCTCCCAGAAGGAACCCATTGTTTCTAATGCACCTCCGCCAGCCGACGCTGAGCCAAAGCTGATCACGGTGGGCGACTTCAGCTTGCATCCGCCGATCCAGGCGGGGAGCGTGGCCATCGTTCCCGTGTCCCTCAACAAAACCCCATCCACTCAGGATGGCAACTTCATCACCTTAGCCGAAGCGAAAAAGGAAGGGCTGGTGGAGATTTCTGAATTGGGCGATGAAGAGGTCAATGCCCTGCAGGTGACAAACAAAGGCACTCGGCCATTGCTGTTGCTGGGCGGCGATCTCCTGCTCGGCGGAAAACAAGACCGGATCGTGGCTCGCGACGTGATCGTGCCTCCCGGCAAAACCATGAACGTCGAAGTTTATTGCGTTGAGCACGGTCGATGGGATGACCGAAGCGAACACTTTGAATACAAGGATACGGTCGTGCCGGAGAAGGTTCGGCAGGCGGCGGCCCATGAGGGTCAATCCGCCGTCTGGAGTGAGGTCGATGGCTACAACGCCAAGAATGGCGCCGGTGGCGGAAGCCTCACCGTGATGGCAGGAATGGGTTCAGAAAAGGTCACCAAGAGCGTCGACGGAAATCTACCGAAGGTATTGAAGGAGGTCGGCGAGCACAAGAACGTGGTCGGCTTCATCTATATCCGCAACGGAAAGCTTCAGTCAGCCGATCTGTTCGGAAATCCAAAGGTCTTGGATGCGACTAAGAACAGCTTAATCCGGGGATACCTATCGGATGGCGCGGCCTATGCAGTCGAGCCAGATGCAACGATCAGCACTCGAGTCTATCGGAAGTTCATGGAGGACATCCTTAAGGATCGGGACAATCGAAGCAAGAGGTCGGTAGCTGGCAAGACCGGGAAGTGGGAAGCTGGCGCTTTGCGCGGCGTTGAGATCAACGGTAGTGCCGACTTTGGCGACGGCTTCGTCCACGGCAACTATTCTCCAAAGTCTAGCCGCTGATCAACTCTCGGGCATTCGCCATCGCCGTCTCGGTGATCTCTTCGCCGGCAAGCATTCGAGCCACCTCGGCAATCCTCTGATCTCGATTCAGAGGCAGAACCGAGGTGTGCACCCTTCCGCCCGATTCGTCCTTTTCGATTCGGAAATGAGCGGCGGCGGCGGCGGCGATCTGGGGCAAGTGGCTAATGACCACCACTTGATAGTGAGCGGCAAGCTCAGCCAGTTTTCGGGCAACAACCGCGGCGGCTCGGCCTCCTAAGCCGGTGTCGACTTCATCGAAAATCAGCGTCGGAACCCCCGCCTTACCGGCTAAGGCGGTCTTGACGGCAAGCATCACGCGGGAGACTTCTCCGCCACTTGCAATCTTGGTTAATGGCTTGGCGGCTTCACCCGCATTGGCACTGAAGAAGAACTCGACGTTCTCGGCGCCGGAGACGTCAGGCTGTTTCACGCGGAAGTTAACTTCAAACACCGCGTACTCCATGGCAAGGTCGCGAAGCTGTTGCTCGACGAGATCGCTGAACTCTGCGGCTTTGTCGTGGCGGATTGCGGCGAGTTCGGCACAGTACATCGACAGTTCGCGCTCGGATTCGGTGACTTGGAGGGAAAGCTCATACTCCGTCGATTCCGCATCGTCCAGCAGTTCCAACTCAACCTTTGCCTTTTCGAGGAATTCCAGAATGGCGGTTTCATCGTCGCCGTACTTTCGGCGAAGGCGTTGCAGGGAATCGATCCTCGTGGCAACGTCATCGAGCTTATTCGGATCGGACTCCAGCGTGTCGGCGTAGCCTCGCAGGGAGTGGATGCCTTCTTGAAGGTTGATCAAAGCCTCTCGAATCGGCTTGACGGTGGGTTCGAGCGAGGGATCAAGGATGGCGGCGCCTTCAAGCTGTCGTAAGCAGGCGCCCATCTTTTCGTCGGCAGAGCCGTCTTGGTCTTGGAGCATCGCCAGCGAGCCAAAGGTAGCCGCGGCGAGCTTCTCCATATTGCGAAGCCGGCCAAGCTGGATTTCGAGTTCTGGAAGTTCGCCGGGCTTTGGCATGACGGATTCGATCTCGTTGACCTGAAACTTGAGGAGGTCCAGTCGGTGCTCGCGGTCCCGCTGGCCCTGTCGGATCGCGGCGAGTTTGTGCCTGATCAATTCCGCGTTGTGATATGTGGCGGAAACCTTGTTGAGAAGATAGTAGGCGGGCTGGCCAATCCAGGCGTCGAGGTATCCGACGTGGGTTTCCGGGTCGAGCAGGCTCTGGTGGTCGTGCTGGCCGTGAAGGTCGATCAGCAGAGATCCAAGCTGTTTGAGCTGGCCAACCGGAATAAGCTTGCCGCCGACTCGGCATTGGGAGCGTCCCTCGGCGAAGACCTCGCGATGGATATAGAGCGTGGCGTCCTCAATGGGGATGCCCATGTCTTGGCACATCTTGACCAAACCGGGGCGTTGGGAGAGGTCGAAGACGACGGAAACCGAGGCTTTGGGTGCGCCAGCTCGGACTAACTCCGAGTCGGCTCTTTCTCCGAGCACCAGTTCAATGGCGTCCACCAGGAGCGATTTTCCGGCGCCGGTCTCGCCGGTTAGGACGGTATAGCCGGGGCCAAGCGCAATCTGCGCTTTCTCAATGATGGCAATATTCTCGACAGTCAGTTCGACGATCATGGACCCTCTCCAGCCGTGTCTATAGACGTTTGTGAGACCTAGTTCGCGGCCTCACAATGGAAGTGTTCCACGAACGGCGGGTGGATTACCTGTTGAAGGTTGCAGGGGAGGCGTTGCGATGTTGCGACAACAAAAAAGCCCGCCGAGCCCAAATGGGATCGGCGGGCCTCGGTTGTGAACTTAGTCTTTGAAGCCGGGGAGTCGGCGACCTTTGTAGTAGCCGTCGGGGGTGGCCATGCTTCTGATCTTGTACTGCTCGCCGCCAACCTGCTTGTTGAGCTCGATTTCGGGCAGGATCGCATTGTAGTTGGTGCGGCGCAATGCGGTTCGCTGGTGGCTAAATCTTCGTTTTGGGTTTGGCATTACTTCTTCTCTCGGTGCAACGTGTGCTTACGAAGCCTTCGGTTGTATTTCATCAGTTCCAAGCGCTCGGTTGTATTGCGCTTGTTCTTGGTCGTCGTGTAGTAGTTCTTTCCGTCTTCCGTACACACGATCCGGATAATCTCTCGGGCTTCCGATTTCTTTGCCATTGCGATCCTCTGCTGGCCGACGAAGAAACAGGGACCGCCCAGACAGCCTTCAGATTATGCACGAGTTGCATTCCAGATTTCAAGGATTGGGACCTTGGAAAGCCAACTTTGGAGGCGCCGAACAGATTCGAACTGTTGAATGAGGGATTTGCAGTCCCTTCCCTTAGCCACTTGGGTACGGCGCCGGTCCTTGAGAGGGTGATAACTGAAGAGTGACCTACCCAGAACTGGAGGTCCATGCTACGCTTTACGCCCGGTCGGCGGCTTTGTTATAGACAGATTCGAACTGGCGGACCATTTCGCCAATCGTGAATTTCTGCTCAACCAGCTTCCGACCGTTCGCTCCCATCTCTTCTCGAACGGCATCGTTTGCGAGCAGATAACTAACTGCCTCCGCAAGTTCCTCAGGTCGCAAATCCACCAATATGCCGGTTTTTCCGTGTCGAACGACCTCAGGCAGGCCACCAACTCGCGAGGCGACGACGGCCTTGCTACGAGCCATGGCTTCGAGTGCGGCGATTCCGAAAGTCTCGATGTGCGACGGCATCGTGCTCATCGTGAAGGAATCCAATAGCCGAGGCACATCGTGGCGAATTCCGGTCAAGGTCACTCGATCCTCGATGCCCGCACTGCGGATTGAATCGCTGAACTCTTCCGCGAACGGCTGTTCGACACGACCCACAAAAACCATATGCGCCTCGGGGTGTTCCTTGCGGACGGTCTTCATCGCTTCTACCATCTCTAGATGGCCCTTCTCTTTGCATACTCGACCTACCAAGCCGATCAGGCGGCGGCTGTGGGGAATCTTGAGTTCGTCCTTAACCTTGATTGGATCGGACGGCGCGAAATCGGCGAAATCGGTTCCGTTGTAGACGGTGTCGACAAACTTGTCAGGGACACCTTTTCCGTGCAACATTCCTCGAACAAAGTTAGACACAGCAACCAGTCGGTTAGTGCCTCTGGCCAGACGCTTGTAGATCTGATCGTTGTTCGCGATGTGGACGCTTGTGACGACCGGCGTGCAGGACAGCATGCTCGCGGCATGGCCGATGTAGGCGGATCGAGTCAGGTGGGTGTGGATGACGTCCACCTTGTGCTTCCGGGACTGGTGCATCAGGTACAGCATCGTGCGGTACCAACCCGTTCCCTTCATGTTGGAAATCTTATAGGGGATTTCGGAGTCCTCGAGAACCGTTGGAAGCCACCCTTTGGAAGGGCATACAACCTTCACAAAATGACCCCGCTCTTGGAGCTTGCGGGAAAGGTGGAGAACGTGCTTCTCTGCGCCAGACGTCGCAGAACTCGAAATAATTTGCAGAATCCTTAACTGCGACGGACTTTCCAATTAAACCTCACGCATCCTGCGTCTTGGCGCATTCTACCAGACGACACCTCTTTGCAACGGCACGGACCTACTTCTCTGTTTCGCCCTCGTCAAACGTTGGGCCTTTTTACGTAGAACATACTAAGCTATGTTGGATAAATCTGCGACCTCCATCGAATCGGAGCCGCAGGAAGTCCATCGCCGCAACAAGCTCCAGAGAGTATTTCGACACCGTGATTTCAGGCTTTTGTGGAGCGGTGCTTTCCTCTCGTTTATCGGTAGTTGGATTCAAACGGTGGCGCAGGGCTATCTTGTCTACCAGCTAACGCACGACAAGAACTTACTTGGCTTAGTTTCATTCTTCGGCATGCTTCCGGTTTTCTTTCTCGGCCCAATCGCGGGAAGTTTGACGGACACGCTTAATAAGAAGGCTCTGCTTGTGATCTGTCAGATGGTGTTCGCGGTTGGGGCGTTGTATTTGGCGGCGGCCACTTACTGGAACTTCGTCGAGTATTGGCAGATCGTTGTGGTCGCGCTCGTTCTGGGAGTCTTCTCGGCAATTGAAATGCCCGCCCGACAATCCATCGTCAGCCAAGTTGTCCCGCCCGAAGACCTTGCCATCGCCATTCCGATCAACGGACTCACCTTCAACATGGCCCGACTGGTTGGACCGGCGATTGGCGGACTGTTGCTAACGGCATTTGGGCCTGCCTCATGCTATCTCATCAATGGCATCAGTTTTTCGGCTTTGATCTTTGCCGGGCTGGCGATCAGGGCCGACCTGCGGCCGACCGAACGCGAGCCTCAGCCCATTTGGGACCTCGTTGTGGAAGGAGCGCTTTACACCTGGCGAGATATCCGGCTCAGGACCCTACTGATCTTGGAGTCGAGCGTTTCTATCTTTGGATTGTTCTATCTCACCCAGATTCCGGCGATTGCTGAAGAGATGCTCGGAATCGGGGAGCGGCTCGGAGACTCCTATCTGGCGGTGGGTATCGGAGCCGTGCTTTCTTTGATCCTCATTACCTCCATGACCGATAAGCCTTACAAGGCCTTATCGCTTCGCCTCGCGATTACGGTGGTGGGTGCGACCTTGTTGGTCCTTTCACAGGCCAAATCGGTGTGGCTGGCCTACCCTGCCTTCATCGTGCTGGGATTTGCGTCGGTCACGATCTTCAACACTTGCAACACCTTGTTCCAAATGCTCTCGCCCGATCGGCTTCGGGGGCGAGTGCTGGCGATGCATGTTTGGGCGTTGTCCGGGCTCGGTCCTTTTGGCATCTGGGGATTCGGCTATCTGGCGCAAAAGACGGACCTTCCGTTCACCCTTCAGCTTGGAGGAATCCTTGTTTTAGTAACCGCCGTCTATGGTTGGGCGTTTAGACGAGGGCTCGAGGGCGTTCGATAAACGCTCTGATCAGGGTCGATTGACCTGGATAGTCCAGTCGATAATGTCCAAGTCGGGATCAGGAACATCGCCCTGAGTTTCGATCCCCGCCTGTGGGAGTCCGTTATTCGAATAGTCCGTGCCCGAATCTAACGACACGTTTATGAAGTTGCCAAGTCCGAAAACAGAGTCATTATCGCCAATCCCATCCCAAAATTTGCTTCCAGGATCGTTTGCGAGGGGAACTCGGTCCATGGTTAGAAAGTTCACTTGCAGGGTCCTCAACAGAGGTATGTCGCCCGAGTTTTGAGCGATCTGGCTCATGTCCAAAGTGAATTCGATCGTCCGATCGTTATCGCCAATATCACGGGTGTTTAGCGGGATGCTCTTCTCTTCATAGTTCGTAAGATAAGCAGTACCGTTGACTGGCGGCGAACCATCGGGGATAGGGTCCGTGAACTCAAATACCTTATAATTCGGAAACTGCGCCGAATCCCACTTCACGAATACGTTGGCCCGGCCCGCCACAATGCCGTTGCCCCATGGCACGGCAATAATGGGCACTGGTCCGCGGTCTCCATCGAACGGCGAGACGTCCTTTGCCCACCGAATCGCCACCACATAGATGTAGTTAGGCTTGATGCGGCCCGCGACCGTCATCGTGAACTTCACTTGGGTGTTCGCGCCGGCCGTTCCGCTTCCAGGGAACTTGGCGCAACCCGCCAAAACCAGTCCCGCCAACGCGAGCAGAACGCCCTTCAAACAACGCCTTCCGTGTAGTAGAGAATTCGGTGGCAAGTTTCGCATGTCATTGTTCTGTCGTCCAAGCAGCCCTGTAAGGTTCGCTCGGGAAGCAAAGTTCCGCAAGCGCCGCACTGTCTCTTTTTGACGACTTCTGCCATGCCGATGCCGTCGTGGGTCTTCCGTATCGCCTCATATTTGGCAAGTAGCCCAGGGTTTTGCTCTTTGGCGAGGATTGGTCGCTCGGCGGATCTCTTTTTGAAATCCGCCTCCAGCTCGGCTTTTACTTGCTGAGCCTTCCTCTGAGTTTCAACTAGCTCCTTTTTCTTGGCGGCCAGAGTTGCATCGAGCTTGTCGGCCAATTCCTTCAGGGGGGGCATTTGCTCCCAAATCTCCAGAAGCTTCTCATCGATATCGCCCTTTTGCTTTTTGAGAATGGCGAGCTCCTTTTGATACCCGTCGACTTCGCGCGGATTGACTATCTTGCCGCTGTACAGCTCGGATTCGAACTTCCTTACTTTGTCGTCCAGGGAGCTTTGTTGCAGTTCCAGGTCCAACTGCTCGGCGTGAAAGAGCTTGTAGGGGTTTGTCGCGAGTTGGTTGGTGAGGGATTCGATTTCGGCGGCGGTCTTCTTCCCGACATCCAAGTGAGTCGCTCGATTCCTAATTCCCTGGATCGCGACGTCGATTTGGTGGAGCTTCCAAAGACGTCGCAGGTCTGCAGATGCCATGAACTGATTATGGCCCCGCTGGGAAGGAATTTGATTTAGGGCGTCGAATAGCTTCCCCGGAGGCAAATCCATGGCGAATGTGTTTTCCAATTTGATTTTGGATGTCGAGGATATCGAGCGTTCCCTTGCCTTCTACAACCAGTTATTAGAGCTTCCTGTACGGTCGCAACAATCGGTAGACGGGCATCGCTTGGCATACCTGACGACTGGCCAGACGGAGATTCTTCTCCTTCAACAACCCCGCCACGAACAGCCTCCTGACTTCGATCGTAGCGGCGGGCTCGTGATCAAGTTCAGCGTACGGAACCTTCCCGAGGTTGCGAAAGCGTTGAAAACGAAGGCAGTTACAGTCTTGCGAGAGCTCGACATGGCAAACATCGGCGAACGGACGTTCCTAGTCGCCGACCCCGACGGCTATGCAGTGCTGCTGAGCGAGCCCGTTGAGACTGTGCACTAACCGTAGTTCCACAGGATTGTCGCAACTACTACGAGCCCCGCTGAGGTCTTGCGATTCGGCAAGTTAGTTGGCTAGCGATTGATCCCCGACGTTACCGGCGGTGCAGAATTTGAAGGAACGACTACAGTTTTCGAGTTCGCGGGAGGAGTTACCAGCACTTGCGAGCGCCCCGGCGACCACCAAGCATAGTAGCCAAATATCAGGAAGATCAAGATCGCTATGAAGACGGCTAGAAAGAGCCTTACCGTCGCATTGTTTCCAATCGTTTCATTTGTTTGCATGGGGATTCGCCACCTAAAAACCATTGGACGAGGAATTTTGGGATAGGGGCGGACTGGAAGCCAGGCTACTGCCGATCAATCAGCCGGCGGACATCTGGGCCAAGCCGGGCGGCGATGAGGCGTTCTCGGAAATCGTTGAACGGGCAGACACTTCGCAATCCCAGCACCTGAACGACCTCGACCGCCGTCTGATAGTTATGGGGGTTCACCTTGCCATCTAGGCATTGGCGATCTTCAGCGTTCCAACGATGACAGTCTCGACAGTCCATAACCGCACCCGATAGGAGGAAACCGATGGTCGGCGCATACCTGCTCCTATGTCTATCAGTATATCAAAATCCGGTAGACAAGCCAAGCTTGAGATTCTTTCAGGAGAACTTCATCGTGCGCGTTGGGGACAAGCGAGAGACGGTTCCGCTCCAATTGCCGAAAGAAAAACCCGTCCTGTCGCTGAGCTTTCGCAAGAACAAGAACTATGCGGTTTGGGATGATCGAGGTTTGACGATTCGGGTCGGCCAGGTGGCAAAAAGCACTCGGCTAGAAGCGATAGCAACCTCGCCCAAAGCGTTCGATGCGGATGAACTAAAGCAGAACGTCGAGCTGATTGAAAAAAAGCAGAGGACGCGGGGAGCGACAGCCCTGAGCGGCGCAAAGCGCGTTGGCAACTTGGTGTTCTTCTTGGCCCGCTGGGATGAAAAAGACGGCAAGCCCTGGCTGGAAGCCTTAGTCAGCCTCGACCTCACAGAAGACAGCTATCATCCCAAATTCCTTGCACGGCTTTCCGGGTTGACCCTAGCCGAAAAGCCCATCGACGACCGCCTTTTCATTCTCAACGAACGAATGAGCGCCGTAGTCAGGAAGGGAGAGCAATGGGGTTTAGCATCCTTTGATCCCGATGCGTCGGTGTTTGATTTCAAGGAAGCGGGACGGAAGCTGGAAAGCTACGATCCGCTGACATCGAGATACGGCGTTTTTGTCGAGCGAACGGACTACGGCAGTCGGATCGGAGGGCGAATCGACTTGCAGAATCTCAATCGCAAGAACCTCGTTGAAGGCAAAGGAACGCTTAGGTTTACCGATACCAGCGATCCCCTGATCGCCTTGCTGTCAAAGGGAAACGACGTTCGGCTTTTGAACACCGAAACCGGAGCGGAACTTGACCTTCTAAGTTCGGTTGCGATGCGTCGAACCGCTTTGGGCTTGGTGGTTTGGTCACCGTTCAAGGCGCCCAAGAGGGCTTGGCTCTATGGAATGGAACGCTGGACTCCGCTCGCAGAGTGGGTGGCGGAGTAGGAAAAACGGAATACGTTACCGGCTGGGTATTATACAATTCATGGATATCGAGGATCTATGAATTTCCCATACACCAGCAACATATAGATTATGAAGCGGCTGATATCGTAACCCGCGGTGGCTTCAGGGCTACCATCAAACCTTCTTTCAACTATTCTATTAACGCAGGCAACGTAGCCGACATGTTCCAAAACCTGCGGGTAGGTGTAAAAGAAATGGAACTGG
>JACMJO010000137.1 GCA_014380605.1 Fimbriimonadaceae bacterium
ACCCTCACCATGACCGCGACCATGGAAGACGGTAAACCTTCAAGCGATAAGCCGGAGACCGTTACCCTCGCCGATGATATGAAGTCTTTCCCGATGCCAGGCGGAATGGGCAAGATGGTTAAGCAGTAAAGTCATCGTCTAGCCTAAGTCGGTCGTCCCAGAGATATGCAACTGTGGACGACCGATTATCTTTTGTCCCATAAGGCTTGCTTCAAGGTGATTGCCAGCACGGCGCATACCCAGGTCGCGGCGATGAACCTGAAGAAAGGCGAAGCTAGCGGGGACTACGGTACCGACCACCCGCATGCCGACCAAGTCTTGATCGTCCTCGCCGGAGAAGGAAAGGCCAAGGTGGATGGCACGTCCCACCAGCTGAACGCCGGCGACACCCTCCTCATCCAAGCCGGCGAGAAGCATCAGATTCGGGGCGAGTCCGACGAGCTTTTCCAAACCGTCAACTTCTACAACCCCATCGCCTATCCAAACGAGATGGATGTCTAGCCCTTACTGGCTCAACCGCAGCCCTAACTCAGCCCACTGCTGCGGGTCGACTGTAGACGGCGCATCCATCATCGGGTCATAGCCACCGCCTGTCTTGGGAAACGCGATGACTTCTCGGATGTTATCCGTGTCGGTCAGGGTCATAATCAACCGGTCGATGCCCGGAGCGATTCCGCCATGGGGAGGAGCTCCGAAGCTGAATGCATCCAAGATGTGTCCAAAACGCTCGCGTTGGGTTTTCTCATCGATGCCCAGCAACTGGAACACCTTCGCCTGGATGTCGGGCCGGTGGATTCGTATGGAGCCGCTTGCCATCTCAAGGCCGTTGCAAACCACATCGTAGCAATCGGCGCGAATCCTCGCCGGGTCGCTGTCGATGTAGAGCAGGTCCTCTTCCTTCGGTCCGGTAAATGGATGGTGGACCGCGTCCCACCGAGCGTCTGTGGCGTTCCACTCGACTAGCGGGAAGTCCACAATCCAGCAGAAGTTCAGCACCTTCGGATCGCGCAGGCCACATCGGTCCCCGATCTCGTTGCGCAAACGATACAGAACGTTGTTGCCCGCGGTGTACTCGTCGGCGATGAAGCACAGGAGGTCGCCGGGCTCAGCCTCGCTCAGGTGAAGGATCTGGGCAAGCTCTTCATCTGAGAAGAACTTGGCGATGGAAGACTTGACATACTTGTCGCCGATCTGGCGGGCCTCGGGGTCGGCCTCGGTGAGGACGGCAATCGAGGCCATGCCCTTAGCGCCAAACTCCTTGCTGAAGTCCTCTAACACTCCGACTTCCTTGCGAGAAAGTCCCGAGCCGCCCGGATAGCGGACGCCTCGGATCAGCGCCCCCGATTCTGCCGCAGCCTTAAACACGCCGAAGCCAGAATTGGCCACTGCGGGGGTGATGTCGAACAACTTTAGCCCGAAACGCAGGTCAGGCTTGTCGCACCCATACAGCATCATCGATTCGTCGTACGTCAATCGCACGAACGGCTCCACGTGCGCCTTGTCCAGGCCGAACTCGTCGATGGTTCCGTTGATGACTTCCCGCAACAGGCCCTCGGCAACCTCCAAGACATCCTCTTGGGTGACGAACGACATCTCAAGGTCGAGCTGGGTGAATTCGGGCTGACGGTCGGCGCGCTGGCTCTCGTCGCGGAAACACTTGGCGATCTGGTAGTACCGCTCGATTCCGGCGACCATCAGCAACTGCTTGTACTGTTGAGGACTCTGGGGCAATGCATACCACTTTCCTGGCTCAAGCCGATACGCAACCAGGTAGTCGCGAGCTCCTTCGGGAGTGGATTTAGTAAATAGCGGGGTCTCCGTCTCGATGAAGCTCCGGGAGTCCAAGAAGGACCGCATCCGTCGAATCACCGCCGCCCGAATGGCCAGCTTCTGATACATGCTCGGGCGTCTTAAGTCCAAGTATCGATGCTTGATCCTTAACTCTTCGTTCACCGACTGCATTTGCTCTTCGTCGCTGATGGGAAATGGAATGGGCTTGCTGGGGCCGAGCACGGTATAGCCCGTGACCAGCAGTTCGATATCGCCGGTCGGCATCTTGGGGTTCTTGGTGCCCTCGGCTCGGACGCGGACCTCTCCGGTCACGCTCAGACAGGTCTCATTGCGGATCTCGGCCAAGTTTTTGAACTGGGCGGGATCGAGGAAGAGCTGGACAAGCCCGGTCCGGTCGCGCATGTCGACGAAACAGAGACCGCCGAGGTCTCTGACTTTGTGCGCCCAACCGTTGAGGGCCACTTGCTGACCGGCATGCTCCGCTCGAAGCGCGCCGCAGGCATGCGTTCGCTGAAGGAATCCCATGGGAGCCGATAGGATACCTTGGGAAGGGGACTGAGCTCTTTGATGGGATGATCGTGTGATGTACGTGAATTGGCCACCGAGGTGAATTTCTCTACACTTGACCATTGAAAAATATCTTCCCAGATGCAGATTCCAACTCACCTCCATCATCCACGGACTCACAACTATCCATCCCGAATCGCCATGACTCTTAACTACTTGGAAGGCAAGGCTCGAATGGAGTGGGAGCATGATGAGGCGGAGTTGGTTTGGGCGGCACAGGCGGGAAACCTGGCGGCGTTCGACGAACTGGTGCGGCGCTATCGGCCGGCGGCCATGCTGACCGCGCGAGGGATTCTCCCGAATCGCGAGTTGGCGGACGACGCCGTTCAAGACGCGTTCATCGCCGCCTATAAGTCGCTCCCGCAGTTGTCGGATTCGACGCGGTTAGGGAGTTGGATCTTCTCGATCGTGCGACATCGGTCCTTGCGAATTCGGTCCGGAGAGCGGGTGGTGCATCTGCCAATCGATGAGTTCATCGCTTCTTACGTCCCTTCGATTCAACAGAAGATGGAGGATGAGAGTGATCAAGTTGAGGTCCGGTGCGCGGTGCGGCAATTGCCGGAAGAGTTGCGGGCCATCGTGCAGCTTTACTATCTGAACGACTGGAGCGTGAGAGCCATTGCGGAGTATTTGGCGTTGCCGAACACCACGGTTAAATGGCGGCTGCATGCAGGCAGGAACCAGCTTCGAGCCTTGCTTTCCGAACAAATGGAGGAACAGAAATGAGCGAGCAAAAGAACGAAATTCAAGCGTGCGTTAGCCTGTTGCGAGAGATCGCAGAGATTTGCGAACACGCCACTTTAATGGGAAGCCTGGACGGCGGAGCCACTCGGACGGTCCTGCGCTACAACGCAACCCTGGCGCGGCTGCTGCAGTTGGAGGTGGTTCAGGATGGCTTCTTCCAGCCCTTGCCCGAGACGGCCGGATTTGGCGAGATCGGGGTTGAATCTCGGATGCTGGCGTCGTTTGTGCCGGGGCAGGGCCACCGGCCGGATCGTCATCGAGAGCCCAGTTTGCTGATGCGTCTGGCTCCGTTTGTGGAGTCGAAGGACTTGGGGCTCATGGTTCGGGAGCAGTTGAAGGCGGGAATCAATATCGACATGGAACAGCTAACCCAACTGGCCCCATTTCTGGATCAGGAAATGTTGGGTGAACTGGTGCGGAAGTCCCTAACGGGCGAGGCGGTTGCTCCTACTGAGCCGATTGCCCCCGTGGAACCAGTAGCCCCGGTTGCTCCGGTAGCTCCGGCAAAGGTTTGGGTGGAGAAGCCGGTCGAAGCGCCGAGCTTGGATGAACTGTTAGAGCGCCTGAAGCAACCCCATTTATCGACGGAAGAGCGGGATCAAGTGTTGGAGCAGATTCGATACCGGACTTAGAAAATCCTGGGCTAAGATGATCTACGGGTAAATCAGCTCGGATGGAGGTCTCAAAGGCGTGGTTCTCTTTTTTGCATTGGCGTTGACGGCTCAGGCGCCCAACCTGATTGAAAACGGCGACTTCCATCGCCCCTGGGCTGAGAATTGGCGGGGATTTGAGGCGAGTTCGCCCAACGTTGCGATCGTCCCAACCACCGCCAGTTCCTTCTCCCACGCGATTCGGATTCAGTCCAACCCCGGAACGAACTCGAGCCCATGGGATGTCCAGTTTGGGCAGATCATCCAAAAGCCGGTGGCCAAGGGCGATGTGATCTACTTCAAGGCCTGGATGCGCAGCCCGGATCGGATGCCGGTGGGGTTTGTGTATGAGTTAAACCAGCCTCCCCATGAGAAGACCATTTATGAGCAGGTAAAGCCAACCTCGGAATGGAAGCAATATCGTTTCGCGGCCAAGGCGTTGAACTCCTATCCAGCCGGAGGGTCGGAAGCGAAGTTCTTCCTTGGCTATGCCAAGGGGACGGTGGAGATTGCGCAGATTCGGGTCGAGAACCACGGACCCGGCGATCCGGGCAAGTTCGATCAAACGATCGACTACTGGGGAGGGGCGACCCACAACGAAGATTGGAAGAAAGCGGCGTTCGAGCGGATCGAAAAGTATCGGAAGGCTGATGTCACCATCAATGTGGTCGATTCTGCGGGAAGGCCGGTTACGAACGCGTCGATTAAACTCGAAATGAAGCGTCACAGCTTTAGGTTCGGGACGGCGGTCGTAGCGGGTCGGATCAATGGGAATTCGTCGGAAGATGTTAAATATCGCCAGGTTTTGGAGGATAACTTTAACACCGCCGTCTTTGAGAACGACATGAAGTGGTACGACGAAACGGGCAATGGCATGCGGGCCGCTTTGCAAGCGATGCCTTGGCTGGAACAGAGAGGGTTTGAGACTCGCGGGCACAACTTGGTCTGGGGAACCTGGCGATATCTTCCTAAGGGTCTCGCAGACAAACCCGTCGCAGAGATTTGGCAGAAAATTCAAGACCATGTGAAGGACTATGTCGGCCAAACAAAGAGCCGGGTTTACACGTGGGACGTGGTCAATGAGGCCGTGACGGAGACCGAACTTTGGGACAAGATCGGCTGGGACAAGTTTGCCGAGGTGCACAAGCTGGCCAAGCAGATCGATCCCAAGCTCAAGATCACCTATAACGACTACAACATGTCGAACCCAGCGCAGGCGGGGACTGGGCATCGAAATCGAGCATTGGAACGGGCGAAGTTCCTCATCGACAAGGGCGCTCCGCTGGACATTCTGGGGGATCAGGCGCACATGGGCAAGCCATTTACTCCTATTCCCGACGTGCTTGCGGCATGGGATCAGATGGCGAAGCTGGGAAGGCCGATCGAGATTACGGAATTTGATTTGAACGTCCCGAGCGAGGAGGCGCACGCTCCTTACACGCTGGACTATCTGATTGCGGCTTTTAGCCATCCCAGCATAGAGTCGTTCCTGATGTGGGGGTTCTGGGAGAAGGCGCATTGGCTTCCCTCCGGGGCGATGTACCGGGCGGATTGGACGCCTCGGCAAGCAGCCAAAGACTGGAAGGAGTGGGTCTATAACAAGTGGTGGACTCGGGCGTCGCTGAAGACTGGTGCCACGGATTCAGTTAAGACGCGGGGCTTCTTGGGCTATTACCAGGCGGATGCGACGGTTGGGAGCAAGAAAGGCGTGGCGACGTTCAGGCTGAGGAACGGCGTCACGAATTCGGTAGAGATCGTCGTGAAGTAGGACTACGCGAAGCGTGTAGCCGAACCTGCCATGGTTCGTTACAAGCTGGAACGACCGGTGGCACGGTCGGCTACACGCTTCGCATTTAGGCGTAGGCAAGTTCGACGATCTTCTTTGCCGCTTCCTGGACGGTGGCGGCGGGGACGATCCGGGTGCCCGCCAGCAGGGCGCGGCCTTCCTCAGCGGCAGTGCCTTCAATCCTGGCTACCACAGGAATCTTGACGTTTAGCTCGTCGAACGCCTGAAGCACGCCCTTGGCGACTTCATCGCAACGGGTGATGCCACCGAAGATGTTGATGAAAAGTCCCTTGACATTGGGGTCCATCATGACTAGCTCGACACAAGCCTTCACCCGCTCGGCCTGGGCTCCGCCTCCCACGTCGAGGAAGTTAGCTGGTTTGCCCCCGGCCGCGTTGATCTCGTCCAGTGATTGCATGACGAGCCCCGCGCCGTTGCCCATAATCCCGACCTCGCCGCCAAGATGGACGTAGGCTATGCCCCGCTTGACAGCTTCGGCTTCGATAGGGTGCTCCGCAGAGTCGCTAGTAGTTCCCGCGTATTCCTTGTGTCGGAAGAGAGCGTTATCGTCGATGGAGACCTTGGCGTCGGCGGCGATGAGCTTATTGTCGGGAGTGAGGGCGCAGGGGTTGATCTCGATCATCTCAGCGTCGGATTCAACGTAAGCCTTGACCAACTGCTTGATCATCGAGACCATTTGGCTGTGGGCTTCCTTGGGAATGTGAGCGTCCTTGACCGCCTTTCTCAGTTCAAAATCGGATAATCCCCAAGCAGGATCGACGTGGAGTTTGACGATCGCATCAGGATTGGTCTCGGCAACCTCTTCGATCTCCATTCCGCCTTCTGCACTGAGCATCACGAGGAGTTTCTGGGCCGACCGATCAAGGAGAACCGCCACATAGAACTCTTTGGCGATGTCCACAATCTGGGCGACCAGAACCTTGTCCACGATCATTCCCGTGGGATTTTGGATGCTGATGAGCCGCTTGCCAATCAGGTCTTTCGTGAAGTTGGCGGCATCGACGGCGTTGTCGAAAAGCTTGACGCCACCGGCCTTGCCTCTGCCCCCCATGAGCACTTGAGCCTTAACGACGACCTTACCTCCAAGACGTTCGGCGATTGAGCGGGCTTCGGCGGCATCGCTGGTGACATCGCCAGGAGGAACAGGTACGCCGTACTTTGAGAGGAGCTCTTTGGATTGGTACTCGTGAAGCTTCATTGGGAAAGTTCAGGATACCTCGCGGCAAGGGGCGAGGGGGACGAGGAAAAAGGGACGTGGGACGAGGCATTTACGATCGAAACCGTAACTGCAGGTCTATCGCCTTCGCGCATTGGGGAGACTGAGCTAGCTAAGTCTGCCGAATAAATTCGGCGATCCCAGCAGACTACTAACGCTCGGACGGTTGGGCTTTCAGCTTCTTCAAGGCTCTCTTCGGCGCGCCTTCTACATAGGTTTTCATGCGATAACCCTGCATCCAGGGTTCGCGCTGTCGCCACTGCCGCCACGACATCAGAATCTGTTGCCTGGAAGGCAAGTTGAGATCGCGAGCGATTCCGAGTCTTCGCATCGTCTTCACGAGCTCGGCGGCGAAGTCTGTCTGCCAGGCGAATGCGCCGTGCTGCGCCCATAGCTCAGCTTTATGATGGGTGTTGTGGCCACCCTCGCCGAGGGCGAGAATCTCAATGACCGCATTGTTGCGCGAGTTATCGGGAGTGACGAACGGCTGCTCGCCCCAGATGTGGCAAACGGAGTTAACGCCGAACGTGACCCAGTTAAGGAAGCAGACTCGGGCCAAGGTCTCCCAGACGCTGATGCCGCCCAAATAGTAGGGCACGGTGAAGTTGACCACCAGCAGGGCAAGGTAGAAAAAGGGGTTGCTGACGAACTTAACCACCGGATCTTTCTCGATGCCGACGACCGTGTCGACCAATCGAGCCCAGCGCTTTTTGATGAGCGTTTCGGTGGAGGCCACGACGTTGCCCGCCTTGTCGCGCGCTTCCCAGTGGTAAGCATCTTCGTCGCGATAGCGGAAGGTCTTAGGATCGGGGCTGTTGGCTAAGAGATGCTCTTTCCATTGCTCGATCGACATGCCGCGAGGCTTGGTAAGGCTGGGCTCGCGGAAGGCCCACATCATGAAGGAGTGCAGGAAGGCGTTGACCTGCTCCATGAAGATCGCCCGCTTGCCTTCATCGAAGACATAGGGTGAATGGACGTCGGCAGACGTTTCGCCGAAAGCATGGTGCTTGCTGTGCTTCTTCAGCCACTCCTGCGCTGGACCCTGAACCGCCATGCCGCCCATGCTGAGCAAGATTCCCTTGACGATCGGGTGAGCCTTAAAGCTGGGGTGGGTGCCGATACGGTGGTAGCCAAGCGTTACGCCAAACCCTGCAACGGCATAGCCACCTAGGAACCAGAGGAAATGATGGCCGTGAAGGAGATAGAGCCCATAAAATGCGGGAGCAAGGAGAGCGGCGAATCCAATTCGGTAAGCAGATCTAAGGATGCGCGTTCGCCAAGCTTTTCGCACAAGCTTCGGATGTCGCCAGTTTAGAAGCTTTGAGGCTTCATAAAGCTCGCCGTAGCCACCAACCCACGGGAAACGGCGAAAGTAGGGGCGAACCCACTTGATATGGGCTCCGACCAGCATTGCGATGTAGCCCAGCGCCCCAACCGTCATCCAAAACTGCGACTGGTCTTGCAGGGCGTAGAAAAGCACAATCAGCCCTCCGATGGGCGGGAATGCCAGGAAGATGAGCACCATAAATTGCTCAAATCGACGGTTTGGAGTTGCTATTGTTGTGTCTGCCACGAGGTTCTTCCGTGATATACGTTCAAGGATGGTGCCACATTCGACATTGCGATTTTGTGGCCCAACGCCGTCAAGAGTTGAATTTTTTCAATCTCCGTCAGAATTAATAACGTTCGGCATCGACGTTTGGTTGGAGCGTATCCTAATTTCGACCTCAAATCGCGTGGCCTGGGGGTTTTGGCGGAGAAATTCGCAAGATGGATGCAACTAATCCAATACAACTATTGACGCTAGAAACGGACTCCCTTGATCTTGCACCGAATGTTGTACACGCTCTTCTGGGCGGTGATATAGAGCGTCTTTGCGTCTTTGTCGCCCCAGCCGCAGTTGGTAGGGTTCTCGGGGACCTCGATCAAGCCAAGCTTGGCTCCTTTGGGATCATAGACATGGATACCGCCGCCGGCAGTGACATAAAGATTGCCCTTGACATCGACGCGCATGCCGTCTGGGCTGCCGGGAATGTTGTCGGCGAACATCCTTCCGTTTGCGAACAGGCCATCCTTGGCGACATCGAACGCCCGAACGTGATGCCTTTGTGTGTCGGCCACGTAGCAGACCTTCTCGTCGGGGGAGAAAACAACCCCGTTCGGAGTGGTGAAGTCCCTTCCCAGGGCGACAAGCTGTCCGTTCTTGCGGAGCAGAAACACGCCTCGGAAGTCGAGTTCGGGCTGATTCCTGCCCAAGCCATAAGGTGGGTCCGTGAAGTAGACGTCGCCATTTTTGCGAACAACGACGTCGTTCGGGCTGTTTAGCTTCTTGCCCTCAAACTTGTCGGCAACTACCGTTACGGAGCCATCTTTATTCGTTCGGGTCACGTTCCGCGTGCCGTGGTGGGCAGTGTACAGAAGGCCGTCGGGACCGATGGTGTTGCCGTTCGCGTTGCCACTTGGTTCTCGATAGACGGCAGCCTCGCTGCCGGTCAGGACATGAAGTTTGTTTCCGGGAATGTCGCTGAAGATTAGCTTGCCGTCTCGCCTCCAAGCTGGCCCCTCAGTGAAGATGTATCCCGTGGATACCTTTTCAACCTTGGAGCCTGGTTCGACGATCTGATTCAGGTCGATAGGAATTGCGAGCATCAGCAAGGCAACGAGCATTGCCGGATTATGGACCGTTAGACTGCTTAAGAGGGCAATTTCAAGAGCTTTTCATCAACCGGAGCATTAAGTTCGAACTTCGTCACTTTGTGGTCCTGGAGCAACCGAGTCGTGTCTTCCAAGCTGTAGACCGCGGTGCGAACAATGAACTTCTTGACGGGGTCGATGTAGTAGCGAACGAAGACCTTGCTCTTTGGCGCCTTTTCTTCAAGGATCATGTAGTCCTTGTCTTTCCAGGTTTCCTTTTTCAGAACCCTGAGCTGGCTTTCGTTCATGTTTGCGCCAGCGGTAGTGGACAGTTGCCGCTTCCAATCCCAGAAGCACAGAACCTCGAGGTTTACCGGGGCGGCGATTTGATCAGCATCGAACTTCTCGTTCGTCACCTTGCCATCGGGAGTTTTGACGTAGCTCTTCTTCCCATCGGCGATCATCAGCAGGGAGTTTCCAGCGCCCATCGACTTGCCGGTCATCTCGATCCTGAACGTGCCTGGGCCCTTATAGAACACCCTAGAAGTAAGGGCGTTCGCATCGCCGATCTGCTCAAGAACGCTCACGACTTCCATTCGAACGCTTTTGGCCTTGCTGTAATTGTCCCTTAGAACCTTCAACAAATCCTCGACATCTTTGTCGGCGGCAAAGGCCGGTACAACGGCGAGGGCAAGCAGGGAAATAGCAAGGGCACGCATCTTCATGAACCTCTATACGGTTGAAAACGTTCGTAGAGTACCGTGAGTTTTATGTTTCGGTTGATTCTCTGCGCAGTCGTAGCGGGCTGTGGAGTCCAAAGCGGCACTGGACATGCCTCAGGAGGTGCGGCCAAGAAGGTCGTAGCCGGAGCGAAGATTCAGGCTAGGGAATCTGCGGCCTATACGGTTGGCTACTTCAGAATCGGCTATCCCAATGGCGATCTGCCCCGCGACAAAGGGGTTTGTACCGATGTGGTGATTCGGGCGCTGAGGCATGCCGGTTACGACATCCAGAAACTGATCCACGAGGATATGAGGGTGCGGTTTGCTACCTATCCCAGAAGGGAAAAACGACCTGACTCCAACATCGACCATCGGCGATGCCCGAACCAGATTTGGTTCTTTAAGAAGTACGGGAAGACGTTGACCAACAAGGTTTCGACCGAGACTTTGACCCACTGGAAGCCAGGGGACATCGTCTATTGGAAGTTGGACAGCGGCTTAGATCACACGGGCGTCCTATCGGATCGGGTGAACGGTAAGGGAGAACCGTATGTGGTCCACAACCTGGGACGATGCGCTGAAGAAGACGTGCTGACTAGCTGGAAGATCGTCGGGCACTATAGATACCCAAAATGACCTCTTAAGTCGTGCGTAAGACAACCCGATAAATACACCGGGCTATGCACGATGCGATTGAAGTTGAAAATCTAAAGGTCCGCTATCGATCCAAGAAGGGCAAGATGGTCGATGCGGTGCAGGGCTTGAGCTTTGCCGTATCCCCGGGCGAGGTCGTTGGCTTTCTCGGTCCCAACGGAGCCGGGAAGAGCAGCACTCTGAAGGCGCTGATGGGGTTTGTCCGTCCAGCAGAGGGTCGTTGCGAAGTCTTTGGACTCGCGGCGGGATCGCTTGAGGCAAAGAAAAGGATTGGCTACCTTCCCGAAGTGGCCATGTACTACCCGTACCTGACCCCGATCGAGACGCTTTTCCTCTATGGCGAACTGCAAGGCTTGCGTGGCCGAGCCCTGAAGGAGGAGGCGCATAGACTCTTGGAGTTGGTTGGGCTGAAGGGGTCCGAGAAAAAGCTCAACAAGAGCTTGAGCAAGGGCATGCTTCAGCGGGTCGGAATCGCCCAATCTTTGCTTGGATCGCCCGACCTGCTGATCTTGGACGAAGTCACGAGTGGACTAGACCCGGTTGGTCGGAAGGAACTTAGGCACCTTCTCAAGGAAAGGCAGAAGGCGGGGGCAACGCTGTTCTTCTCTAGTCACGAGTTAGCGGAGGTCGACATGCTGTGCGACCGCATTCTCCTCATTAACAATGGCCGACTAGTCGAGGAGCGGCTGATGGCTCCGCTCAAGGACGAGCTTCGCAACTACTCCATCGTCTTCTCCGGCAGCGCGGTTCTACACGACCTGACTCAGGAGATCGAGTCTCTGGCCGATGGCCAGATTCGAGCTAGGTTCTCAGCTAAGGAACAGCTTGTCGAAGCGATTAGCCGGTTGCAGACCTCAGGAGCGAAACTGTTGGACGTGGTTTCTCAAGAAGGTTCGCTAGAGCAGTACTTCATCGAGACGATTGAAGGGGCGGCTTGAGAGTCGCGAGTTTTGAGTGTCAAGTTTCGAGTTGGGAATCATGAAATTTAGGGTTTACAAGGCATTGGCACGAGGGGTTTTCCTCGAATCGCTCCGGCGCAAGGATTTGTGGGTAGTAGCGATTCTTGGGTTTTTGATCTTGATGGGGGCAAGCGCGCTTGGATTCTTTGGGGTTCAAGGTTTGCAGGTATTTGTCAAGGACCTTGCGGTTACGGTGCTAGGCGCATTTTCGACCATCGTGGCGATCCTGACTTCAACGCGGATGCTCCCCGAGGAGATCAAGCAGAGGACGCTTTATCCCTTGCTGAGCCGGCCCATCACCAGGCTGGACCTCCTGATCGGCAAGTTGGTCGGTTCGATCCTGGTCACCTGGATGTCTTTCTTGATCTTAGCGGCCCTTACGGCTCTTGCCCTCTTCGGCTTTGGCGTCTCGTTTGAGCTGATCATGCTTCAATACATTGTCGCCAAGATGATGGGATTGGCCTTGGTTTGCGCTTTCGGACTGACCCTGAGCATCTACATGACGCCTGCAGCAGCCAGCACCACCGGGTTCATCTTCACATTCGGATCGGCTCTGATCATTCGGGGTCTGACCTCTGGCTACGAACATGCCGGACCGGGCATGCAGTTCCTCTTCAAGTTTCTTAACGCCGTCCTTCCGCAGTTCACCCTCTTTGACCTAGGCGGCAGAGCGGCTAATGTCGGCTGGGCGCCCGTGCCACTTTGGGTCATGGGATTCTTGTTAGGCTACTGGCTGTTGTATAGCTCGGGCCTTGTGGCCATCGCTTGGACTCGATTCCAAAGGAAAGCGATATGAGGCCCTGGTTTGCCTCCTTTATGGCGCTGAGCCTGATGGCGGCAATTGGTTGGAGTACAACCGAGGTCTCTCCGATCACAAACCCGCGCATTCGACGAGTGCAGACTGATCAGGGCGATGCGTCCATCACCGGCCAATTCCAGACGAGCGTTTCGGCGTGGCTATGGAACTACACCGAGGTCTATTTCCACAACGGAATCAAATTACGTCGCATGTCGGAGTCAGAGAAAAAGGCGAACGGCTTGGACGATGGACAGACTCATGGAACGCCCGTCATTCCTTCAGCCGACAAAGATTTCCGAAGCGTCTTTGGGGATGTCGAGCGGTCCGTCAACGCCTGGTCGATAGCCCAGAATCGAAAACAAAACGATCCGAGGCAGTGTCTTCCTTTGTTTCGGTTAATGACCTGGCTTGATCCTTACTTTGTCGAAGGATGGACGACGGGCGCGATGGTCATCGGCATGGACTATACGCCGGAATCGACTCAAAAGGCCAAGACTTTCCTGCGAGAGGGCCTTCGCCAGAATCCGGACTGCGTCGATATTCCAATGATGTTTGGAATGCTCGAAGCAACCCGGGAAAAAGAGCTACTAAAAGCGGCAAGGTTTTTCAAGCAGGCGGTCAAGAATGGGAAAGCCAGATTTGAGGTGCTTTCCGAGAACGAACGATCGGCATTGCAGAGCTCATATCGGTGGCTCGCCTTGGTCTATCGGAACACGGGCCAAACCGGGAAGTTGAACGACATCGTTCAAGAGGGCATGCAACTGTTTCCCGACGACCTGGTGATGCCCAGCACGATCCGCCCGAGCATTGTGCCACCGAAGGACTACAAGCCGCCAGTAGGCGTAACGTCCCGCATGGTTCCCAAATAGTCGGCAAGTCTGTATCCTTGCGGCATGCGCCGCGCTTTACTTTTGCTTCTGCCTTTTTTGGCAAGCCTTTCGATCGCCGACCCCATAATCTATGACATCACCCAGGCGGGGACCAAGATTGGGCAAAACGATTTTGAACGAAAGCCGGACGGCTCGTTCACGTCGGTAACGATTATCGACGTCGCAGGGATCAGAATCGAAAGCTCACTTTCGGGGAGTTTCAAAGGCGACCAGCTAGTGTCGTTCGAGTTAAAGCAAAAGCAAGCGGGAATCGATATCCAGGGTAAATATGCCAACGGCAAAGCTTCCGCGACCGTAAATGGTAAAGCCCAGCCTGAGAAAGCGGTCAAATTAGGGAAGCGATATTTCAGCAACTACCACCCCGGCCTCACCGGGTCTATGTTTACGAATTTGCCGACCAATGTGCAAGGCCCGCAGAAGGTGAAGATTTCAATCATAGACGCCGGCGGCGTGGAAATCGAAGCAACCGTGGTTGCCAAATCGCCGCGAAAGATTATGAAGGACGGGGTTGAGGTTGCGATTCGTCCCTTTACGCTCCAAATCGGCGGACAGGACATTGAGTTCGCGGTGAATGAATCCGGAACAACCATCGGCGAGACCATTGCCTCTCAAAAAGTTGCCTTCGTTGCGAAAGGTTTCGAGGCGGCGTTCGCGGATCCGGTTGCCAAATACAAAGAGCTGAGCCGGCCAACCTTTGAGGCCAAGGTGCTTCGTGGCGAGAAGGTCAAGATGCGCGATGGTGTGAATCTGGTTCACGACGTGGCGATGCCGGTTGGCGATGGGCCCTTTCCGACGATTCTAGTGAGAACTCCCTACGGTCGAACTGGCAGCATGCTTGGCGCAGAGTGGTGGGCCAAGCGGGGTTACGTTTACATCGTTCAAGACTGCCGCGGTCGCCATGACTCAGAAGGCGCTTGGGACCCGTTCGTTCCTGAGCGGAGGGACGGCAAGGACACCATCGACTGGATTGCAAAACAAACCTGGTCAGATGGCAAAGTCGGGATGATCGGGGCAAGTTACTCGGGTCTAGTCCAATGGGCGGCAGCGGTTGAGAGGCCGGCGGCCCTCAAGTGCATCATTCCCCAGGTATCTCCCCCAGATGCGATGCTAAACATTCCCTACGATCAGGGCGTTTTTATGCTCCTGCCGAACCTTTGGTGGACCAATTTAGTGCGAGACAAAGTATCGAGGATGGATAGGGCCACCCAGCCCTTGCCTCACCCTGAAAAGCTATTGACGCTTCCCTTATCAAAGCTGGACGATGCCGTATTGGGGGTTAACGTTCCGTTCTTCGACAATTGGCTCAAGCGCGACGGCATGGGCAAGTGGCAGGGTGGGTTCGATTTTGTCTCGGACCTGAAGAACGTGCAGATTCCGGCATTGCACATCAGCGGCTGGTGGGATGGCGATGGAATCGGGACAAAGACCAACTGGGCGGCAATGAGGGCGGCAGGCCGGGCCAACCAGTGGCTCATCTATGGGCCGTGGCCCCACGCTTTCAACACCTCGCCAAAGTTTGGCGACCTGAATTACGGATCTGATTCCGTGTTGGAATTGGATTCCGTGTACTTGCGGTGGTTCGACACTTGGTTAAAAGGCAAATCCGTTCTGTGGGAGAAGACGCCCAAGGTGCAGGCGTTCGTAACCGGGGCGAACAAGTGGGCCAAGCTGGCCGACTGGCCGGAAAAGGCGTCCTCAGAGCAGAAGCTGTACTTTGTCGGTGGAAAGGAACTGCGTCCGGCTCCGGTAGCAAAAGGGAAATCGGCTGGATTCACGTATGACCCTCGAAAGGTCGAGCTCCCGGACTTGAAATCTACCAACCTGATGGAGGGAGGGTCGACGATTGTCGATATGGCCGGGGTTAAGGGCGATGGGCTGGTTTTGAAGTCGAAACCTCTGTCTGCTCCACTGACGATCGGGGGACCCATCTCGGTTGACCTCTATTTCTCTACTAACGTGGTCTCCACGGACTTCTTCGTGTTCTTGGTGGATGTGGACCCCAAGGGGGTTGCCCGCCTGATCGCCCTGCCGGGCAAACTTGATGTGCGGTATATGAGCGGGCTGGACAAGCCTCGGCTAATCCAGCCGGGAAAGACGTACAAAGCGACGCTAGGAATATGGGACACCGCGCATCAGTTTAAGAAGGGGCATCGAATTGGTTTGATGGTCAACAGCACTCTGTTTCCCAACTATGCCCGGAACCTGAATACGGGAGAGCCGATTTTCAGCGCCACCAAGATCAAGGTTGCGAAGCAAGTGATCTATCAAGACGCCAAGCGGCCGAGCGCGCTTAGGTTTAGAGTGCTGGGAGGGTGAGCAAGTAGCCTGGACCTCCAGGTCCGAGTTTTCGCGAAGTTGGAGGTAAGCAGATAGAAAGGGCAAGAAGACTAAAATCTTCTTGCCCTTTCTGACTTGGCTACTTACCAGCGATTGTTGCTGGTGCCGAACTCTCGGATCACCCAGCTTCGACCCTCAGTTTCCAGCTTGAAGTAGTGGAATACCGACGTCCGTCGTCCCCAAGGATCTTCGAAGTCGTGTCTTGCGAAGACCGATGCGGCATCTCGCCGATACTGGACATCCAGAATCTTATAGTCTAGGGTTCTCGTATTCTCGGTCGCGTCTAGCAACGTGTCGTAGAAATCTTCCGAACGCAGATTGTAAGCAAACTGTCCATCCATAATGATTCCAACTTGGCCATTGCGGGGAATGAGTCGTCCAACTGCCCGCCGATCGCCGTCCATGAAGGCGGCGGTGATGTCTTCGACAACATAGTCGAGCTCGTTGTAGTCGCGATTCCAGTAACTGCGGCTGGGCTGATTCCACTGGTAGCGGACGCCATAGAATGGAGCCCATCTGAACGCGGTGGGGTAGTAGCATCGCCGAGTGTCGAAGTACGCAGGCAACTGTGGATAGTAGTACCACGGCGAACAAGCGAAGTCCCTCTGATAGGGATCGAACACGTAATGCGGATAGTAGAAGTAGTCGTCACACCATCGAGAATCGTAGTGGTCGTAGCCGACTCGGATTCTCAGGCCGCCGATTCTGATTTCGTCAGACCGTCGAACTTGATGGCCCAATGATCCACGATTGATATCTACCGGAACTCGCCCAACGGTGATGGGATCGCGCCGCTGACCGTCTCGACGGCCATTGGTGTTTGAGCCGTACTGAACGTTTCCGCTCCTGGAACCGGTTTTCTTGCCGAGGAGACTGTCGTTGCGACCTGGCTGGGGACGCGGGTTAACCACATCGCCATTAGGGTTGCCTCGCGAGTCATTGCCTCCTCTAGGATTTCCACGTGGGTCGTCCCGTCGCGGCAAGCCGCCACCGACCGAACCGCCAGAGTTAGAACCTCCGTTGTTCGATCCGCCCGAGGTGGAGCCACCCCCAAGAGAACCGCCTCCCCGTGAGCCGCCGCCTCTATTCAGAGGATCGTCTCGCCGAGGTGGATCTTCCCTTCGAGGGGGAGGAGTCTCGCGCTGTGGCGGGTCTTCTCGTCTTGGTGGAGGAGTCTCGCGTCGCGGTGGGTCTTCTCGTCGGGGCGGGGGAGTCTCACCCAGCGGCGGGCTTTCCCGTCTGGGCGGAGGGGTCTCGCGCCGAGGAGGGTCCTCGCGTCTTGGTGGAGGAGATTCTCGTCGCGGCGGATCTTCTCGTCGGGGAGGGTCTTGCCTCTGCCCGCCCATTGAACCGCCGCCGGAGCCGCCACCGCGCTTACCCTGCAAGGGGTCGCCGCCAAAGGCGTTTGTGGCCGCCAAACCCATGCAAAGGGTGAGGGCCATCAATGGAAACAGCTTAGGTCGGTGCTTCATGTTCTTAATCATACGACGTATGGCCAAGACGGATGTTTCCGGGCCTCCTCTATCAATGAATGCCGGGAAACAGCCAACATAAGGGTAAATGAGTAAGCGGCGAATTGGATTGATCCCAGGAGACGGCATTGGACCCGAAATAACGGCGGCCGTTTTGAGAGTTCTGGACGCCGTCGGCTTTGAGGCAGATTGGGTCTATCTTGAGGCTGGTTTAGGTTCAGTTGACAAGGGCAAAGAGGCTATGCCTGAAGAAACGCTTAATTCCATTCGAGAAATTGGAATAGCCTTGAAGGGGCCTACAACAACCCCGGTCGGAAAAGGGCATGTCAGCGCAAACGTCGCACTTCGAAAGGCGCTCGATCTCTATGCCAACGTCCGCCCGGCCAAAACGCTTCCCGGAGTTAAGGGCCACTTCGCCGATACGCGAATCGACGTGATAATCGTGCGCGAGAACACGGAAGACCTTTACTCCGGTATCGAGTTCATGCCCCACCCCGACATGGCTCAGGCGATCAAGGTCATTACGAGGCCAGGCTGCAAGCGACTGTGTGATTTCGCGTTCGACATGGCAACCAAACAGGGGCGAAAGCGGGTGACCGCCATCCACAAGGCGAACATCATGAAGCTTGCCGACGGCCTGTTCTTGGAGGAGTTTTACAAATCTGCCGCGAAGTGGCCAGACCTGGTTGCAGACGATATCATCGTCGACAACTGTTGTATGCAGTTGGTGACTCGTCCCGAGCAATTCGACGTTCTCGTTACGGAGAACCTCTATGGAGACATCGTCAGCGACCTTTGCGCCGGGCTTGTAGGCGGGCTAGGCTTGGCGCCCGGTGCGAATATTGGCGCGAACTGCGCCGTGTTTGAAGCGGTCCATGGCTCTGCGCCGGATATCGCGGGCAAGGGCCTGGCAAATCCAACCGCACTACTTTTCAGCGCCCTGATGATGCTCCGGCACTTGGGCGAAAACGAGATGGCCTCCAAAATTGGACGCGCGGTCCTCAAGATTTATGCAGAGGGAAAGACTGTCACCGGCGACCTCGGCGGAAAGGCGACGACTAAGGAATACACCGACGCAGTCATCAAGCAAATGAATCAGCCCGCATGAAGGTGCTCGTTGTTGGAGCTAGCGGCATGCTTGGATCCGCCGTCGTTAAGGTACTAAGAGATCGGAATCATGATGCCCTGGCCCCTAGTTCTGCTGAGCTGAATATCACCGATCCTGAATCGGTTGCCACCGTGGCCCAAATGAAAGATGTCGATTGGTGCATCAACTGTGCCGCCTACACCGCCGTCGACAAGG
>JACMJO010000138.1 GCA_014380605.1 Fimbriimonadaceae bacterium
CGATAACTTTGGAGTCTTTGATCCCGGCCATGTGCTGGGTGGAGCCAGATATTCCGGCGGCGATATACAGGTCGGGCGCGACGATTTTGCCAGTTTGGCCAACCTGGAGTTCGTTGGGAGCAATGCCAGAGTCGACTGCGGCCCGGGTAGCTCCGACCGCGCCGCCAAGAGCGTCAGCGAAGCCACCAATAACCTGCTCGAAGGTGGCAGCGTCCTTGAGAGGGCGTCCTCCGCTTACGACGACCTTGGCTTGGCTAAGATCAGGGCGACTGCTCCCACGGCTCGTAGCTCCAGTCCTGAAGGCCTTTGAGGCAACTTCCAATGCGATGCTCTCAACCGTCGAGTTACCCTCTCGGTCCACTTTCGGAAAACCGGCCGGACGTACCGTAATGATCACGGGCGTGGCAAGGGTTTCGACGGTAGCGATAATTGATCCGGCGACCATCGGACGTTTGAAAGTCGTTGGGCCGCCCAAGTCGAGGGCATCCGTGACCATAGCGGCGTCCAAGAGTCCCGCCAATCGAGCAAGAACGTCCTTACTCTGCATGTTCGACACGGAGGCGATGTGGGAATAGGCACTCGTGAGACTTTGGAGTGATTTGGCAAGGCCATCGGCGGTAGGAATTTCCGATAGGCCCGCGTTCAAAACCTTCTCGGCCCCTAAATCAGTTGCGGCTTGACCGGTCAGAGACAGAATATCAAACGGCAGTCCTAGCTTCCTGGCGAATCCGGCGAGCTGCTCGGCTTCTTGGTCTTCGAAAGCAACGATTAATAGTCGAGCCACTAGAGGACACCTCGCTCTCGCAGGGCTCCGACGAGTTCGTCTACGGAGCCAACCTTACTCCCGGCGGCCCTTGCGGCGGGGGCCTCTGCCTTCACGAGGCGAGTCTTGGGCGATGGATTCGTCTTGGCGACTCGTTTTTCGAGAGGTTTGCTGCGGGCTTTAATGATGCCTGGAAGGGCGATGTAGCGGGGTTCGTTGAGGCGGAGGTCAGTGGTTACGACAGCGGGCAACAGCAGTTGCAAGGTCTCCTCGCCCGTATCGGTTTCGCGAGTGACGGTCGCTTGATTGCCCGCGAGTTCCAACTTGGATGCAAAGGTGGCTTGAGGCCAATCCAGCTTGGCGGCCAGCATTTGCCCGGCTTGGTTGCAGTCGTCGTCGGTAGCCTGCTTGCCCATGAGAACAAGGTCGGGCTGAAGTTCTCGGGCGAGTTCGGCAAGTTCGCCGGCAATCCCGGGGGAGTCGAACGTGATGACTGTTTCGATCAGAATGGCCCTGTCGGCCCCGATTGCGAGAGCTTTGCGAAGTTGCTCTTCGCATTCGGCTCCACCGATCGACACGACGATGATCTCGATGGCGGAGTTTTTCTCCTTCTGCCGAACGGCTTCTTCAACGGCGATCTCGTCGAACGGGTTAATTTCGAACTTGAGGCCGGTGGTGTCGATTCCGGAACCATCCGGCAAGGGACGCACCTTTGCGTAGGGGTCTACGACCCGCTTAACTGGAACAAGGATTCTCATGAAATACCAGACTTCACCCCAGCCTCATCCAAATGCGAAAAGAGGACTGGATAATGCGTAATAGGTTACTAGATGAAGGCGATGAAAGTATTTGCGGTGGTGCTTCTAGCGGGGTCGATCGGATCGTCCCTTCCCGCTAAGCAACTCCGCGTCACGGACCTTCGCGTGCCTTTGGAGATGTCAAGCTCCACAAGAGAGGATGGCAGTGAGACGGTTTACAGCATCGTGTTCAAGAACATTTCCAGGGAGACGGTAACTGGCCTTCGGATTACGCAGGCTGGAACCTACTACCATTCGCGATACTTTAATCCAGACTTTGTGATCCCCCCGATTCTTCCAGGAAAGAGGCACACGTTCAATGTGTGGATTCGAGGGAAGGTAGTGCCGCTGGTGCATCCCGAGGATGTTGGCGTTGTGGCTAAGTATCGGCAAGGAACGAAGCGTTTTTACACGTCGTTCCCACAGATTCGGTGCAACCACAGTCCGTATTAGTTTCTCAACGGCTTGTTGGTTTCGATCATGTGTCGGATGCGAGCCTGGCTGAGAGCCTTGCGACTAAGGTCCACGAACTCGACGCGTTCAAGTCTCAACGCATCTTCGAAGGACTGAGCGCGAGCGAATACCGCCCTCAGCTTTTCTCCAACGACCTTGTCGTGGTCGCTGAACGTGCCTTGGCGACGGCCCTCCTCGATCTCTCGCTCGATCATCCCACCAAGTGGGCCTTCGGGCGTATGCCAAGGGGGACGCTTGGTCGTTCCCGCGGTCATGGCCAATCGCTTAGCTTCCGTCAACAGCCGATCTGGGTGATAGACGGTAACGTCCGTTTGGCGAAGATAGCCGAGGGATCGGGCATGATCGGCGCTGTTGGAAATCGTGCCGTCGGTAAGGGTTTTGGCGACTTCGGCGAGCCTCTTGGCAGAAAACTGGTTATACACGCGCATCAAAGCCGATCCCCGGCCTCCTGGGATGAGGCCTACTTTGGCCTCGGGAAGACCGATGTTCGTCTCGGGGTGGGCAACAATTCTGGAGCAAGCGAGGGCAATCTCTAGGCCGGCTCCCAAACA
The DNA here is from genome assembly GCA_014380605.1 of Fimbriimonadaceae bacterium. Lineage (GTDB taxonomy): Bacteria > Armatimonadota > Fimbriimonadia > Fimbriimonadales > Fimbriimonadaceae > 55-13. The sequence goes on from JACMJO010000138.1 coordinate 2,586, forward strand.
ATGTCCGAACACTGCGGCTACGCACTCGGAACGTTCAAGGTCTTCACCGAGCTGTTGAAGTTCAACCAACGCCTCCTCGATCGCGGCAAAGTCATTCCTCGATATGCAAGCTTCAAAGAACTTCAGGTCGAAGCCAGCGGAGAAGGAACGAGCTTCGCTGGTGAGAACAAAGGGCTGATTGGATCCACTCTTGAGGAAGGCCCGCAGATCGCTGACGACCTTCGGGGAGATAACCCCCATCTTCGTTCGAAGAGCAATCGCAGACACTCCATCGCCTAGGTCGTACAGGTTGTATGTCTCGGAACTGTCGACGATGTGGAAGTCGCTGAGTTGGGCGTATTCAGGTTCGGGTTTGAGCGGAGAGTAAGTGCTATCGAACAGCCTCTGTTTGCCGTCCTCATAGTTTTTTGAACCAGAAAGGCCAAGCTTTTCCGGGCCGATTTCGTCGATCAACGCGAA
>JACMJO010000139.1 GCA_014380605.1 Fimbriimonadaceae bacterium
ACCCAGGGCGAGGCAGAGGCTAAGGGGCATGAGGTTGTGGTTGGGAAAGCCAACTTCCGCATTTTTGGCAAGGCGATGGCGATCGGCGAGCAGGATGGGTTTGTCAAGATCGTGGCCGAGAAGAAATACGGCGAGGTCTTGGGAGTCCACATGATCGGCCCTCACGTAACGGACATGATCGCGGCGGGAGTTGCGGCGTTGCGGCTAGAGGCCACTATGGACTTCATGGCGGAGACGATGCATGCTCACCCCACCTTGGCGGAAGCGATGCTCGAGGCATATGAAGACGCAGTCGGGCACGCGATTCACAAATAGGACCTGAATTGGCTATATCGATTGAGACATTCCCAAATCCAGCCCCCCATCGTGATTACACGATCACGCACATTTGTCCCGAGTTCACATCGGTCTGTCCAAAGACGGGCCAGCCAGACTTCGCGACGATCGACATGGAGTACATTCCAGACCAGCTTTGCATTGAGCTAAAGGCGTTGAAGCTCTACTACTACAGCTTCCGCAATGAAGGGATCTTTTATGAGGCGGTTACCAATCGACTATTGGATGAATTGGTGGAAGCTTGCCAGCCTCGGTACATGAAGGTGACGGGTCGGTTCAATGTGAGAGGTGGGATTGGGTCGGTGATTGTGGTGGAGTATCAGTCCTCTAATCCTTAGGAATGATCCTTGCGGGCTGAGTCAGACTAAATTCTCGCCCCTTAAACCGAAATCTCGCTTCCACAAAGACAGCCATGTTTTTGCCCTTCACGGTGGGAACCGTGACACTCAACTTACTGGGTGTGATCCTGGTGGCTTCAAGCCATTTGGACTCGCGAAAATCTAGCGAGTCCGAAGCGACGACCCATACCATTCCTGAGATGAATCCTGGCGATTTGTGAAAGACCGTCACGGATAGATACTGGTTGTAATCGGCAATTTTAGCGGACCACTTTGGCATCTCAAACGCGCCCGCAAGCGACCTCCCAAACATACCAATCGCCTCAATCGCGAGAATGCCCCCGCCTAAATCATGCCCGACGTTGGGGATGATGCGGGCCCATTTGGGTTGCTTTAGGTCGCCCCAGTATTTGCCGAGCGCGTCTGCAGTCCAGTAGGGGTCATTACCTCCATTCACGATCAAAGTAGGAACTTTGATCTGATCACGGTAGGAGTAAGGATCGACGATAGCGGATAGTTTTTTGCCGAGCACCGTATTAAGTTTCGCTTGAAGGCCCCGGCGGGTGTAATCCTGAATCTGCAAGCTGTACTCGCCCCAAGAATCGATCTGATGCTTCATCTGGACGGGAATGTTCAGATTGTCGTAAACCATCGGGGCGATGCCTGCAACTCGCTTGTCTCCAGAAGCCCCGACCATCCAAGTGGTCCAGCCGCGCTTGCTGGCTCCCGTCACGAGGAACTTCTTCAAGGGGTTGCTGGAATTCTTGGTGGTATCCACCACTGCGTCCATTGCCTTGATTGCGCTCTTGGTCATCGGGAACAGCAGTGGCCAGCTTGGATCTTTGGTGGCGAGATACTTCTCGAAGGTGTGGGCGATGAGGTCATCTTCGCGCATGTCCCAGATGGGCTGGTTGGGAATGCCAAAGAGCATAGCAACGGGCATTCCAGTAGCGGCGCTCAGGAGACGGATTTGGCTTCGATCGCCATCGCGTGGGCCGTCGCCCGTGATGTACAGGACGCCGGTTCCCTTGAAATCAACTTTCGGGGGCTGCTGAATCAGGATGCCATGCTTCCACACAGTCCCCTGCCAAGTCTGGCTGGTCAGCTCGATCTCGGTTTGCCCACGATCCTCTCGGACCACCCGCCAAGCGGTGGAAGAATCTTTCTTGGCAAGAAAATCTGCCAATTCGCGAGGGGCAGAAGGGGCGAAGACGAGGCTGCAAATCACCGACAGCATGTCCGCTATTTTGCCTGCATTTCGCCTCGAACGAATAGGCCGCAGATTAAGGTCTGTACGTTACAGCTTGACAAAGAGTTTCAGGCGTGCAAGAATAACTTCGAATTTCCCGCAATGCGGGCTAATGTGGGTACGGTGGATATGTCTATGACCAAAATGATCCTTCGACGGATGTGCATCCTCGCGGGAATGGCGCTCATGAGTGTGGCGGCTAACGCCTTCATGTTCGACGTCAAAATCGCGATCGATCGCGCATTGAACAGCCCAACTTTGACTGTTCGTTACTCGGGAGCCAGCGTGGCCCTTGTCGAATTGAAGCTTAACGGCATGAGTTTGGGGACTCGCTCTATCAATTCGGGCAAGACCAATGGCGAAACCAATTTTACGCTCGACCTTACGACCTTGGTCGACGGCGACAATATCGTCGAAGTCTCCCTATTCGATAAGAACGGAAAGCTAGTCGGAACTGAGAAATCAAACGTTGCCGCCGACGATGGCGCAAAAAGCCCGGTCTTCCTTCAAGGACCGAAGGTTGGAGCGACGGTTCAGGGTCCAGTCGAAATCAAGGTTGGATTCGGGCGTGAGCTCAAGAACACTTATGTCAGCTTCTTCATCGACAATCAGTTCAAAGCGATGATGAATGTGCCTCCTTTCAACTACATCTGGGATACAGAGCGAGAGTCGAACGGATGGCATGAGCTTGAAGCGTGGGTGGTCGACGATTCCAGCAAGACCATGAAGACCCGTAAGGTTAAGGTCTTCGTGAACAATGTTGGCGGACGCACCAATCGAAATGTTGATGTGAAGCCTTCGACGAATCCGACCAATCCGACAACGGTTCCAATTACCCGTCTCAAGCCGACTAAGGCCAATTCTGAGCCGGTAGCCGCTAAGACTTCGACGCCAAGCGGCGCGATGCTGTTGGCCCTTAACCCGGCGACAAACAACGCGGGTTCGATGAGCGGGACAAAGGCAATCAGCAAGTCGCCAAGCACTGCAACTGGGCCTAAGCACCTGACTCCCACGGGCACTCGACTGGCGGTTAGCCAGAAGAACGTCGGTACAGTCGCAGCGACCAACGCCATTAAGAATACTGCCGGAAAGGTTGCAATAACCAAGGGTAAGAAGCTTCCTAACCTGGCTTCGCTTGTCCTCCTTTATAAGAACGAGTTCGTCAACTTCGACGTCTCGCCCCGAGTAGAGAACGGCATCCCACTCGCTCCTATCCGACACCTTCTAGAGAAGGCAGGCGGCGAAGTGAAGTGGAAGGCGTTTGAGAAGATGGTTCAAGCCAAAGCTGAAGGCCGAGAGATTTTCATTTGGATTGGCAATAAGGATGCAAAGGTAGACGGTCAGAAGGTCGAGATGGAGGTTGCTCCATTCATCGATCGCGGCCGAACGATCGTTCCGTTGAGTTTCATTCAGGAGACTCTGAACGTCACCATCGAATTCGATCCCGAAACGGGCCATGTCCTAATCACTCCCGCCAAGTAAGGGCGTTGGTGAATAGGTAGTAACGGCGCAGCCTCTAAAGGTTGCGCCGTTTTTCTTTTTATGGATGGAGGAACCAGGTGAGTTTGACCCTGAGTTTGCGGAGATTCTTGCCGAAATTGTATTGAAGGATGGCACCGTGGTCTCACGAGATCGGCCATCTAGATGAGGCAATTCATTTGAGCAACACCGTTCGGCCCGATAAACGACGCTATCTTCGTTACGAGATCCTTGACTACGCGGTCGTGCTTGTCGATGGCGG
>JACMJO010000140.1 GCA_014380605.1 Fimbriimonadaceae bacterium
GAAATCTCCGAGAAAAGTCGGGGCGTCGACGACTCGGAAGCGGACTTCGGGATCGGGGAGGGGGAAGTTGGCTCGTGTCCAGGTTTGGCAGGAAAGGGAAGATCCCGCGGTGCAGTCGGGGTCCCAGACCATGAAGCCCTCGGGACTTTGCTCCAGCATCACCACGTGGTAGTCCCAAATGACGGGAGTGATGCCGTTTTGTGTCCGTTGCGCCCACATCGTGCATTTCTGATCTTCAGTTGTAACGAAAACCGCCCAGCGCAGGTTGTCTGAAGGTTCTTGAAGATGCCGCCAAACATTCTCCTCGCAGAAGTTGGGGACAGGATTAAAGGTCACTTGATGATTATGGCGTCCCGGACCTCCACCCCCAACCCCCTCCTCCATTTCCGGGTCCATTTGCGGCAACCGGCATTTTGTTGCCGTGTAATGGAGAAGGGGCTCCAACCTCAATCCTTGTAAGGATCAATTACATCCGACCCTGCCATCGCGACGCCGATCGGTGTCAGCCTGTGAAGGACGCGAATGGTGTCGCCATGATGCGCCAGGACCTCGTCTAGCTTCTTGTAGACCTCGGGTGCCTCGTCGGGTCCAGAGCCTCTAAGCTCGATGCCCTTCGACATCATCATCAGCTGGACCTTGTCCCAGTCCACCGCCCCCTTGGAGATGCGGTGAGGAACGCCTTTGATCCATCGTTGCTTTCCGGCTGCTTGAGTCCGGCTCATCACCCGACCTGCGCCATGCACGGTCGAGTACAGACTTTCCTTGGAGTCGATGGAGTCCACTCCCTCCAAAATCACGGATGTATCGCCCATGGTCGCGCCGACGAAGCCCTTTTGGCCAGGAAACGCCGGAGTGCAGCCCTTTCGGATGACCCATACGTTCTTGCCTGAATGCTTCTCCAGCCACGCGAAGTTGTGATGGTTGTGGACATCTTTGAGAATTCGGCAACCGATGATGTCCTCGACTATTTTGGTTACGACAACGTCGCGACCCGCGTAGGCATACTCGCCTGCGAGATGCATCGCGGTGATGTAGTCTTGGCCGAGACTCGAATCAGTTCGTAGCAAGGTTGGCGGTGCGTCCATCTCGCCGTCTGGCGCCTTGTCGTCGAAGTTCTTGCCCTTTGCTAGGGCAAGGAAGCCCGATGCGGTCCGGTGGCCGAATCCTCGTGATCCGAAGTGCACTCCAATCCACAGCCGGCCCTGCTCGTCCTCGAATAAATCCACATAGTGGTTGCCCGAACCGACCGTTCCGAGTTGATTCGTCGCCATCTGGATCATCTTTCGCTGGGGTCGAAACTCCGCATTAAAGATGGATTCCAAGACGGGATGATCGACCGGCTCCGGGTTCGGTCGTCCGACTCCGAATCCGATCAGCCGCTCGATATCGTCCATGACTCGCTTCACATCGATGTCTTTGGCCAAGGCATCGGTCATGACGGCCTTGTTTCCGCAGGCGATATCGTAGCCAACTCCGCTAGGCGAGATGTGCTCGGCATAGGCGACGGCGCCACCGATCGGCTGCGAGTAGCCAGGATGGTGGTCGGCGCATAGCACAGCGAATTCCGCTTCTTCGGCGCATCGCTCGAGCTGCAGCTTGGCCCGCTCATCGACGGGGCCAAATGTTTTTAACTTCATCGTCTTCTCCTTTTGACCGCCAATGTCTGCCCCCGGCATGGTGGGAAGGAGATTTTGACCCAAGTCTTGTAGTGCGATAGTCCGATTGGCTTACAGTTCGGAAGGAGATAGGCCCTTTAGCCTGAGCAAGCAGTAGCCAATCACCACGAGGTCGAAAGCGATTTCGGACCCTGAGAAGCGTGGCCCCCCAGACCAGGGATACAGGACACACGCCCCAACCAGCCTCGCCGTGAATAGGATTAGCGCGAGTTTAAAGAACCTGATCGAGGATCGGGTACAGGCGAAGATTCCAATGAGGGCGAGAAGGATCAAAGCAACTCGAAGCGGCTGAACCCAAGTTGGCTCGCCTTCGGCGGGATCTGCCAACCGATAGAGCGCGAGACCGAACACGGGCAGGGCGCAAGCGAAGCTGAGCCATCCGAGCACGCGGTCGAGAAGCTCGTCGCCTCGAACGGGTTGTAGATGGTCTTCATAGGTGCCTAGCGGCATATTGAAAGCTTACCGAACGTCAGCCAGTTCAGTTCGCTCGATACTTTGATTGGAGCCGTTGCCCGGCGACAAGCTGAAGTAAAACGTTGCTCCCTTGCCTTCTTCCGAGGTTGCCCACACCAGGCCACCGTGACGCTTGACAATGCGTTGGACGATTGCCAGCCCGATCCCCGTGCCCTCGAACTCCCGATCGTTGTGAAGGCGTTGGAAGGGCAGGAAAAGCTTATTGGCATACTGGGGATTGAAGCCGACGCCGTTATCTCGAATCGCCACCGCATGACTCTCGGGATCAAGGAAGACCTCGACATTTGGCATTTCAGATCGACTTGAGAATTTGACCGCATTCCTAAGCAGGTTATCCATTAAGGTTGTAAGCATTTTTCGATCAGCTCGCAGTTCGATCTCTGGATCCACTTGAAACTGAAGGGTCGGGTCCGAATCCTTGGCTAGCTCGCCCAACATCGATTGAGCTATCTCGCTAACATCGACGTTTTCAAGAGTGATCTCGGCTCTTGAAAGCCGGGATAGTGCCAACAGCGTATCGATCAACTCGCTCATCCGACGGCCAGAGGCCTTGATGCGCGTCAGATACTCCTTCGCTTCGTCGTCCAACTTGTCGCCATAATCCTCTTCCAGCATGCTTGCGTAGGAGATGACCGCGCGCAAGGGGCCCCTAAGGTCGTGGGATACCGAGTAGCTGAAAGCTTCAAGCTCGTCCTTGGCTGTGTTCAGCTCTTCTGTGCGATTGTGAACAGCCCGCTCTAATTCTTGAGAGGCTCGATCCTGTTGGGTTCGGCTCGCAAACTCGCGGTGGACCGTCCTCCAAGACAGGCCAAACAGCATGAGAAGAAGGGTCACGCTGACTATCGAGCCGTACAGATTCAGTCTTTGGGCCTCTTCGGTTGCATGCTGGGATTGAGCTATCGCCTTGCTACTCGCGACGTTGAGCCCGTCGCCTATCCGACTGACAGCCAAGCGAATTTCGTCCATGTGCGTTTTTCCCACATCGGATGAAACGACTTTTAAGGCTTCTTGCCGGTTCCCCGCCTTGAAGAGCCGTATTGTTTCGTCTAATTCCTTGTACTTCAGGCCTGCAAGGCGGCTCAATCGATCGATTGAGCCAGGATCGGCCTGAAGACCCTCGCTTTGTGTTTTTAACCTGTCGATGTCGATCTGGTAGAGCTGTTTGCTTAGCTGGTAAGGCTCCAAATACGCCTCGTCGCCAGTGAGCAGGAATCCGCGTTGGCCAGTTTCGGCGTCCTTGATCCGGGAGATGAGAATTTCAAGATCTAGCTTGGCATTATTCGCCTGATGGACCTTCCTTTCAAGGGCGTGACTGGCGCCGACCGCTCGATCCATCACGAGTGATCTGCTTATTGAGACAACGCAAAGAAAGGGAAAGCCCAAGAGCAGGCCCACTTCCCATCGAATGACCGCGCCTCTGAAGGCGGATGATTTTCCGAACATCCACCTTCAATCCTAATACTAAATGGCTATTAATGCCAATGACTATCGGAAACGCCAGATAATTTTCCCGAAGGAATTCATGGATTTAGCCGAGTACATCTTTGCATGGCTGTCTGCGAAGATAACGGGCGTCATCCCATTCCCCTTGCCATCCGCGCCGTACCTCGCATAGATCGGCTTCATCTCGCCCGGGGCCAAGGCCGGATTTGCAGTTACATAATCGTAATCGGCAATGATCGGAATACCATTCTTGTAGACGCCTGATGGGTCGGCTGGGCCGTTGTATGGATTGAAGACGTATCCTCTCCACTTACCGCCAACGCCGTGGGGGGTGGTCGCAAACAGCCCAACGCTGGCCGGTTCGTCGGCTGTAGAAAAGTTGGCCGCTCCAGCAAAGCCTTCGCATCCCGGAAGGGCGGCTCCAACTTGGCACTGGGTTAAGGTTAAGTCGACCCCGGCGGCGTCGGTAAAGCCGATTGATTGGTTCTGTCGGACCGTCCAATCCGTTGCGAATTTGCCGTTGGTGTCGTGAGCCACAAACAGTTCTTTATTCTTCACATAGGGCTCGACCTTTGGGGGCCAGATCGCCGGATTGGGATCGGCAGGGTTAGGCACTAACAATCTGACGGATGACGGCACGAAGTAATC
>JACMJO010000141.1 GCA_014380605.1 Fimbriimonadaceae bacterium
AACGGCGGCACATTCTCGCCCTTGCCGATCCGAACGAGTGCGGATCCGGTCCACCAAACCCGGGGCAGATAGACACCCGCGAGGTAGCAGTAGTCGTGGGCGTAGATATTGCAGTAGGTCTTTCCGCCGCCCGGGAGGTAGCGCTTGTGTTTTGAATTCTCGACATCGAGCCATGCGATGATCTTCACGATCTCCGCGACCCGCTCCTGCGCCGATTCGCCGTTTCTTCCTGGTTGCCCTTGCTCGTTGAGCGAACGCGCGCCTGCGGGTTCGTTCCTCTTGGTGATGGTCCCTGGTTTGCGGGGACAATATACGGCTTGCGGGCCGGATGTCGGGGCTTCGGTAGGAATGATCACCGGAACGACCGAGGCTTTTGGCACCGATCTCAAGTATTCAGCAAAGGCAAATCCGCGCATCAGGGCTCCGTTGACGCTGGTTTCGACCTCGAACCAATCTGCTTTCTTGCCGCCGTCCACCCGAGTCACCAACTGGCCCGCCGGAAGACGCCAGAGGATCCCTGCATTTTTGTTAGGCTCCGAACGCAGCATGAGCGCCGAGCTAACCTCGACTTCGTAAACCTTGCCGCCTTCCGTCGGTTTCTCCGGGGCTGGCAACATGATTTCTCCGGGTTTGGGACCGGGTTGGCCTCCGGTGCCCGCAGGTGTGGCGCGGGCAATAAGCAGATACTCATGGATGTTCTCACCATAGTAGCGGTCTCCATCGAAGTGTCCTTGTTTGAACCCTTTGCTTAAAACCGATCTACCCCTGTTATAGGCGATCGCGACATGCACCATCTCCTCCACTGTTAGCGAGGATTTGTGCGACCATCCCTGACGCTTCATTGCTTCCTTCAGCTCGCGGATCGCCATCCCGAGGCAGTCGGGCATCGATTCCCACTTGCGCTGCAGGAAATACGCGGGGTTGGTTTTGAAGAACTGGAGATCGTATTGGAAAATCCCGAAGCCGTGGCAGAACTTCACCGCGTTGTTCACGGCGGACTGGTAGCCGCCAATGTGCGCCGCCATGTCCACGAGACATTGACGTGCGATGCGGAACATCTCGTCGCCCTTGGGGCGTGCCAGCAGTTCGGCCTTGTCCTTGGGGAACGCGCTGCGGCCGAAGTTCTTGCCGTCCTTGTATTTGGCGTCGATGGAGTCTCCCACGCAGAGCTTGAGGACCTGGGCGAGCGGCAGTTTCTTGTCCACCAGGGTGGACCAGATGTAGCCGGTCTCCTGTTGGGCGATGGCGGCAAGGAGATCGACGGTGAAAGGCGTGTCCGCCACGGCCTCGGTGAGTTGGTCGTGGAAGGTCGTTTTGAACCAGCGGATGGCTTCGGTTGTTTTCATTTTGTCTATTGTGTGGAATCAGGAGAATGAGGGGTCCAGCCCTTGCGACGCGCCAAACCGATGTCCCAGATCGCGGCGGTGTAATCGGTTGTTTGAAAGCCCGGCTGTAATTTCCATTCTGACGCCCTGCCGCTCGGAGCGGTGATGGAGTCCTTTAGGTAGCGGATATCCTCCCCGTAGGTGAGAAGCTGCTCTTTCAAGGGATCGAACTGGATTGACCAGGCAGAGCATTTGTATGCTTTGGTAGAGAACACCTTCCCGGGTGCTGATGGATAGCTCATATTCCAAAGCTCGATCCAGCCGTCCTCTCCGGCGAGCGCAAGTAGGTCATTGCTGCCCCACTCCACATCAAGGAGGCGACCGCCGATCTCGGTGTGGATACTGGCGACCGTCCTAGCAGTGGATGTATCCCAGATCAGACAGAGGCCATCGGTGCCAATGGAAACGACGTGGGTGCCATTCGGACGGAATGACACATCCAACACGGCCGCACGACTCCCGTGGACGAAGGGTCCCCGTTCGGCCTCGCTCTTCGTATGGTCTTGATAAAGGGCCTTGCGATTGCCGCTTAGATAGAACCAGACCACCTTGCTGTAACCCGCCCCCCCGACGACGAGGTCCGGGTCCGTGGGGGAGAACCGGAACTTCCGTGTGGGTGCTTTGACGTCCAATGGATTGTTGATAGAGCCGTTCACGCTAACTTTGAGAAGACCTGCGCTACCCGAGATTTCGAAAATCCGTACCATCCCGTCGTCGCAAGACGTCACCACCCTGGTGCTATCGCTGCTGAAATCGGCGAACGTGACGGCACCGGAGTGCTGCCAGATCGCTGCCGGTACTGTGGGCACTCGCTTCGGGTAATCCCCCCAATCGCGCAAGATCGCGCGGCGGTCATCGTCAAGGGAGACACTGAATCTTCCGTTATCGGAGAAGGCGATGAAGTTGACGCTGTTTTGTTGGCCCACCTCCAATCCCGTTCCCAATTCACTTCGGCGTGGGTCGAACAATCGGATCGAGCTGCCAGCGCTTCCGGTGAGAATAAATCCTTGAGTCGGGGAGAACGCCAACGAACTCACTCCGCCTTTGCTGAAACTTCCAAACGTCTTGGCGAGGGGCTTGCCACCGCTTCGAGACCATAGAGAGAGCAGCTTGTTCTCTGACCCAATGGCGATGTATCTGCCATCGGGAGAATACCGGGCTGCTCGGATGGGGGCACCGGGATCCAGCGTGGCGATCCGCGGATTCTGGAGTTTCTCAACCGCTTGATCGATTTTCTCTGTGGCATCTTGGAGTTCGTTTTTGTAATCGGGATGCTTTTCCAGGAAGCCGTCGATTACTTTGGTGACTTGCTGGAGCTTGTTACCCAGTTGTTCCCTTTTGGTGCTTTCTTCCCTTGCTTGACTTCTGAGTTCTGAAGCGAGGGTCTGCACCGCTTCGCTTTCGGCCTGGGCGCGTTCGTACTGTCGCTTGGCTTCGGCGTTTTCCTCTAGTGCTAACGTGCGTTGCGTCTCAGCATCCGTTCTAGCCATTCGCTCCGCCTTCTGGGCTTTGACAGCTAAGACAAGGAGAACGCCCAAAATGCCTAAGGCGACCACCGCCGCGACCAGAGACCACTTGAGGGTCTTTTGCCTGATATGGTCCCACTGCCGGGACAGCTCCGTCTTTTTCAAATAGCTTGGCCGCCAGTTGACGATGGCCTTTCCCAGCATGTCGTGGGCGATCTCAAATCGGTCTAGGTCAGCGATCCCGTGTACCGGGATCCGGCGGAGAATGCGAAGGCGCTCGAGTTTGGTGAGGATGGATTCGATTTTTCCAACCGGCTGCTCCACGAATTCAGCGAGGCTGGCGGCACTGTGGGCGATCTTGGCCAGATCGATGGTGACCAGGTGAAGGGAGAGGCGGGCGATCAGCTCCAGCTCGGAGGGGGGAAAGACAATCCGCCCGTCATCGCCGGTGGATTCCTCAAGGGTTCGTTTAAGGTGGTTGTTGACGATTGCGGGAGCACCTCCCAAAAGGTTCAGGATGGGGGCGTCGAGCACGCGCTTGA
>JACMJO010000142.1 GCA_014380605.1 Fimbriimonadaceae bacterium
AATCCAATCGGAAAGGGCACCGGAACTGGTACCGGAGGACAAGGCTTTGGCCTGGAGACGGCTACTCCCCCACTCCAGGGTTTCCGCTATACGCTTGCGGGCGGCGCGCTCACCGGCTTTATGAACGCGCTTCAAACCGATACGAAGTTCCAGGTGCTCAGTACCCCGAGAATCTTCACGTCGAACAACGTTGAAGCACAGATCAACATCAGCCAAAGCATTCCCTACGTGCTTAGCACTAGGGAAGACACTAACGGCAACTTGACCTTCAACTACGCGTTCCAAGATGTTGGAATCGTGTTAACGGTCACGCCGCGAATCACATCGAACGGTTACGTGACCATGGATGTGAACCAAACAGCCAACGACCTGCAAGGCTTCACCGACTTCAACGCCCCGATCGTTAATCAGCGACAAGCCGATACGACGGTAAGCGTTCGAGACGGCGAAACGATCATCTTGGGTGGAATCATTCGAAACAACGTCACTTCGACGGTCAAGAAGATTCCCCTATTGGGAGACATCCCGCTCCTGGGCCAACTCTTCCGCTCGACGGAAAAGGGGAACGTTAAGACTGAACTTTTGGTCTTCCTGACTCCTCGCGTTGTGAAGGATCCTGAAGAGGCTCGCAAGCTCCGTGACGACGAGTTTAAGAGGATGAGCAAAGAAAGCCAACGAGTCATCGCACCAGAATTGAGCCGGCGATATGATCCGGACAAGGATAAGAAACATTCGAGCCCGCCAGATACGACGGGCAAGGGTGGAGGAAATTAATATGAGATCAATGATGAAATTCATCGCAGTTGCGGCAGTTGCCGTTATGGCGGTTGCCAGCTTTGCCCAAGGTGGCGGTGGTGGCCGGGGCCAAGGTCGCGGATTTGGCGGGATGCAAGATGCTAATGGCGCATTCCTGTTGAATCGAGAAGACGTTCAAGGTGAGATCAAGCTGACCGCCGACCAGAAGACCAAGCTCGACGGACTTCGCCAAGCTCAGCGCGATAAGATGCGAGAGGCTTTCCAGGGTGGAGGCGGTGGCGGAGATCGTGAAGCCATGATGGCCGCGATGCAGAAGATGCAAGCCGAAAGCGCTAAAGAAACTCTTGCCGTTCTAACCGACGACCAAAAGAAGCGTCTCAAAGAGCTGGCCATTCAGAGAATGGGCAATGCAGCTATCGGCAATGCCGACCTTCAGAAGGAACTCGGAGTCACCGATGACCAGAAGGCAAAGATCAAGGAACTCCAGGGTAAGCAGCAGGCTGCTAATCAAGCCTTGATGGAGAACCAGGACATGGACCGAGAAGCTCGAATGGCTGCGTTCCAAAAGAACACTGAGGTCATGAACACTGAACTCGCCAAAATCATCACGGCAGATCAGAAGGCTAAGCTCACAGCGATGGGCGGCAAGCCATTTAAGTTCGTCGAGCAGCAGCGCGGCGGCTAGTTTCTGTTTATTGTGGAAGGTAGGCCAGGCTGAAAGGCCTGGCCTTTTTAGTATGTTGGCATCGTCGGATCAATGGTCGCCGCCCAACCGTTCATGCCGGTTAGCAAGTTTCGGACTCGACTGAATCCCAGGCCATCTAGGTAGGCCATAACCCTTCCGCTACGGATACCGGATCGGCAGACGATGACAATATCGGCTCCAGAATCCAACTCGCTTAGTCTGCCAGGAATCTCCCTCATCGGGATGTGCACGACATTTGGAAGAACGCTGATCTCAAGCTCATGGGGCTCTCTCACATCCAGAAGGACGGGTGGTGTGGAACTGGCAAGCTCAGCTTGGAGTTCTTGCGGAGTTATATCGGCGCTCACCATAGAATTGTAGACCTAGGAGACTGTAATGACCGCCGTCTGGCTTCTTCGCTCCTGAACCTTGGCTAGGATTCCCTGATTCTCGGGCAACACCAATGTCGGGTCTTTCTCGATCAACTTCAAAGCCGCCTGTCTAGCCACTTCCAACAGCTTCCCATCCTGAACGAGGTCAGCAATCTTGAAGTCTCGATTGCCGCTTTGTGCGGTACCTGCCAGCTCGCCCGGGCCACGAAGACGTAAATCCACCTCTGCGATCTCAAACCCGTCCGTCGTCTCAACCATGGTGTCCATCCTCTCACGGGCATCCTCGTTTCGCGCGTCGGCGATGAGAATGCAATAACTCTGGTGGTCTCCCCTTCCAACCCGGCCTCGAAGCTGGTGCAGTTGCGACAACCCAAACCGGTTCGCATCCTCGATCACCATCACGCTGGCATTGGGAACGTCCACGCCAACCTCGATAACGGTGGTGCTGACCAGGATATCGAGCTCGTGCCGACGGAATCGATTCATCACATCTTCTTTCTCGGATGACTTCATCTGGCCATGAAGGAGGCCGACTCGAAGGTCCTTGAAGACGCCTGATTCCAGTCGATAAGCAAGGTCGGTTGCGGCTTGAGCTTGCATCTTCTCGCTCTCACTCACCATCGGGCAAACGAAGTAAGCCTGCCTGCCTTCTTCAACCAGCTTCCGAACTCCCTCGTACACAGTGGTCCTGTTTGCACCGGGCTTGTAGTGCGTCTTGATCGACCGCCGGCCGGGAGGCAGTTCGTCGATGACGCTTAATTCAAGGTCGCCATACAGGGTCATGGTGAGGGTTCTGGGAATCGGGGTGGCGGTCATGACCAACACGTCTGGATTGCCCAGGCCCTTTTGCCTCAGCGCCGCCCGCTGGAGGACGCCGAATCGGTGCTGCTCGTCGACCACCGCAAGGCCGAGCCGATCGAACGTGACGCCCTCCTGGATGATCGCGTGGGTACCGATGGCGATCTTGGCTTGGCCAGACTCTGTCAGTTGGAGTGCCTTTTTCCGCTCTCTTGAATTCTGCTTGCCCACCAACAGCGCAACTTCGATTCCCAATGGCTCGAACAGCTTGCCAAAGGTGGCGAAGTGCTGCTCAGCAAGAATTTCAGTCGGCGCCATCAATGCCGCTTGATAGCCCGACCGCACGGCGGCCAGCATGGTACAAGCCGCCACTGCCGTCTTTCCCGATCCCACATCGCCTTGTACCAAACGATTCATGGGGTGAGGCTGCTCCATGTCGGACCAAATCTCCTCGATGACCCGTCGTTGTGCGCCGGTCAGCTCAAACGGCAACATCTTGTGGATCTGATCCCAAATGGGAATCCCTTCCCTTTTGGCCTCCTGGTCCGCCTCAAAGAGATGCGAGGACCGACGTTCTTTGACCACCAAAGCGGCCTTGCGGTTTTTTGGCGTTTCGACATTTGGGCTTTCCGCAATGCCGCTATGCCGTAATGCCAAAACACCTTCCTTCAAAGCCTGAATCGGAAATGCAATCCCCAGTTCCTGCTGAGTCTCGGCACGCTTCATGGCAAGGGAAACTTGAAGGTAGAAGAACTCCTCAAAAACCAGCCGCTTCCTTGCTTCAAGTCGATTGGCATCGGACGCCGGCTCATGAATTTCCCTTAAGCTCCATCGAAGCGGGCGGAGCATTTCGGCTTTCAGAATCGAGGGAGGCAACGGATCGACCGCATACCCTAGGTAGCCCTCCACCGCCGCCCTCGCCGCCCGTCGCAGAATTTTCTGTACTAAGCCTTCGGTAGACGGATAGACCGGGATGATCCGGGCGAAATCGGCGGCATCTTCCTCGTCCTCGATCAGTTCGTACTCCGGAGCCGAGATTTCGCATCCAAACTCTGCTTCCTTCGCCAAGCCATAGGCGACGACCTCGCCCTTGTACTGATCCAGCTTTCGGGCAATCCAAGGCTGGTTGAACCAAGTTAGGGCAACCGTTCCGGTGGGGTCGTCCACAATAGCCTTGACGATCACTCGACCCCCACTAATGGGCCTGGAACTGACGCTCCGAAGGTTGCCGCGAATCGTCACGTGCTGGCCAGGCCGAATCATTTTGATAGGAGGAATTTTTGTCCTATCCTCATAGCGTCGAGGAAGATGGTAAAGGACGTCGCCGACAGTGTAGAGGCCAAGCTTGGCGAAGAGCGGCGCCACCTTCGGCCCAACGCCTTTCAGCCATTGGGCTTCCGAATTCAGAGACCGCTCTGTCATCACCTTAGAATACTAGACGGATGGCGAGTAGTGTTGGGTGCCATGCCATTCAAAGGACAGGATGTCTTGATAAAAACATCTCGTGGCCAAGCTAAGAAACCGTGTGCGAACAAAGTCCAGTTTGATTGCGATAAGATAAGGACTGTACAATTGAATGGCGAGCAAACGCCAATGCGTACCAAATATGATTATTGAAACGAAGCATATCCGTCCAACGCAACGAGACGAGATCAAGGCAATAACCGACTCGTTTTGGATGGTCAATTGTGATCACTTTAATCCCGAGTTTGATGCACTGAGCCGAGCAGGTAGCATTGGAAAAATCCACATCGGGGTCGAGGCACACGGTACGGAGCCAAGGCAAGGTTTTCATGACCACTCCTTTCCCAAAATGTGGGCGCACGCAGCAGCCGTCTGGGTAACGAACGACTTTGTAGAATACGCAAAATCCTCGGTCCACTGCCCAGTCCTACTCCATGAGTTTGAAGAGAAGTTCGAGTCGCCATTCCCCTGCGGAAACGAAATTGCGAACTCGAACGTTGGTGCCGGACTAAATCTGTTCATTGTGTTTTGGCATTGGCGCAGGGAACAAATGTCGGAGCCACACTTCAATAACATTGAGGAAGCGCTCAGAAGGAGGCTTCTGTCAGAGCTACGGGGATGGAACGTGAAAGAGTGCCTAATGGAGGTCTTTTCACGATATGTACCCTGGGCTACTGCATTCGGACTTGAACCGATTCGTGAGGAGCTGATTCTCAACAATCGTAAAGTTCAATTGATGGGAAAAAGCCGAAGCACGCTTAGCAAGGAGGATCGACCAAAGGCAATCTGGGACTTGCTTATGCAACGATCTATTCCACTACTTAGGCTTACAGAAAAGGAAAAGAGAGTGATTTTGCTGTTGATGCGAGGCAGTTCTCGCAAGGTCATTGGGGCACATATGTCATCCATTAAGGATCCAACTCAGCGTGAAATCGAGATCAGTAAGGTTGTCAAGAGTGTACGCA
>JACMJO010000143.1 GCA_014380605.1 Fimbriimonadaceae bacterium
GGGAACGTCGACTTCCAGAGCATTCCAAATTTGGTAGCTCAGGAGGTTGCCCATGGAATAGGTGGGGAAGTAGCCGAACAGGCCCGCCGACCAGTGGACATCTTGGAGGCACCCATCCGAATCGGAAGGTGGAGTAATGCCGAGATAGTCCTGATATTTGGCATTCCAGGCCTCAGGCAAATCTTTGATAGCCAGGGATCCTTCCACCAAGGCGCATTCCAGTTCGAACCGCACCATGATGTGGAGGTTGTACGTGAGCTCGTCAGCTTCCACGCGGATCAGGCTTGGCTTGACCTTGTTCACGGCTTTCAGGAACACGTCGAGCGGCTTGGATTTGAGCTCGGGGAAGGTCTCCTGCAGGCTGGGATAGAAGTGCTGCCAAAAAGACAGGCTACGTCCGACGATGTTTTCCCAGGTCCTAGATTGGCTCTCGTGCAAGCCCATCGACACTCCTCCGCATAGGGGAGTTCGGTCGAAATGCTTGGGGGAACCCTGCTCATACATCCCGTGACCGGCCTCGTGAAGCGACCCAAAGATCGCGGAACCGAGGTAGTCCTTGAATCGGGTGGTTAGACGGACATCGCCGACTGAGAAGTTGGTGCAAAACGGGTGGGGAGCGGTGTCTTGACGGCCTCGATCAAAGTCGAATCCAATTGCCTTAACCAGATGCTCGGTAAAAGTCCGTTGTTTGGCCTCATCCCAGTTTCCGTAGAGCCAGGAATCATCGGTCTCGGGCAGGGCTTGTATCTGCTTGACTAGGTCGACCTGCGGCCCCCGAATGGCGTCGAACATTGCTTGCACGTCGGCAGTGGTTGCGCCCTCCTCGTATTGATCGATCAAGGCATCGTAAATGTGATCCTTGTAGCCGAGGAACTCGGCTTCTTTCCGGGCAAGGCCGACCATGCGTTCCAGGTAGGGGGCAAATGAGGCGAAGTCGTTCTTTGCCCTTGCTTGCACCCAAATTTCCTGGGCGTCGGAACCAAGCTTGACTTTCTCGGCCACGAGCTCGGCGGGAAGCTTGGTGGCAAGATCGAAGTCTCGGGTCACCACTCTCACCATTGCGACGTCTTCTTCGGCGCTTGCTTCGCCCCGAGCCTTATCTAGAAGATGTCGGGTAGCGTCGGCGGTGAACATTTCGTGCCGCATCCGGCTGAGCCGTCCAACGTGCTCGCCTCTTGCCGCCGCACCCTCCTTGGGCATAAAGGTTTGCTGATCCCAATCCATTACCGCAGTGGCGGCATCGAGAGCATTCACGTCGTGGAGACGTTCCTTTAGGGCAATAAGAGAGGACGACATGGGCGGATTTTACCGCCCTGTCATAACATTATCGCAACTTGCGGCGTCTTAGCAAAGCCGCGCCACCGAGGGCAAGCGCGATGAGCGATGCAGGCTCGGGAACTGCGGCGAAGCTCTGGATTGATCCCGAGTTGCTCTTGTAGAGGGTGGCCAAGTCAGAGCCGTTGAGACTCGATTGGAAGGTTGTAAAGTAAGGGGTGGGGTCGAACGCCACTCCATTGACCTTGATGGTGTCGGCTTTGAAATTGCCCAACCCCATGTTGAAAGTCAGGTTGTTCGGAGCATTGGGCCCGGTGGGCGAATCGTAGAGTAGGTCCCAGATGGCGAGTTGAAGGGCAGTGGCTCCATGCTTATCTACCGATGCGTGATAGACGGGAGCGTAGGTTTGCAGGAGGTAACCGATCGTGAACCCGGCGTTAAGCAAGGATGTGTCGGTCTTGGTGGCGGGACCGTTACCCGCCATGGCTTGAAGGTCGACGCAGTAGCCGTAGGTTTGCGGATCAGTGCCGAACTGGAAGTTGTTTTCGCCGGCAAGTACGTTTAGGTCCACGGGCGAGCCGGGAACTCCAGACAGTTGAATATGGGCTTGGCCGTGCGCGGCTCCGGCGCCTAAGAATTGAAAGCTTTGGGCATTGATGCTGGCCGCCGCCGCAAACGCCAAGATTGTTACTCCGAATCGAGTCATTGAGACCCTCCTTTCATAAATGCAAATGGATCGATGGTTCTTAGCAACGCAAATTTTGGACCTAACTTGCCTAACCTGGATGCCATGCGAGAATCCTGGTGAAAGTAACAGTCTTCATGAGCGGTCAATAATTGTTCTTCACTTTCATTTTTTAAGGCTAATTACCCAAATCTGTCATAAAAACTGATATGATACGGCAATGGGAGAAAAGAAATTCAATAAACTCCTCACGAGTGACCCCGTGTCGGGCGGGGACCTGTTTGTCAGCGAATTGGCGAACGACGAGTCTGGGATCGCGATCCGAGGTCGGTTTGAGATTCCTCGATGGTCAAAGCTGACCGATGAGCAGGAGCAGTTCTTGGAGACGTTCCTGAGATGCCGGGGCATGATTAACAGCGTTGAGAGGGAGCTTGGAATCAGCTACCCGACTGTTAAGTCTCGATTGGAATCGCTTCTGGCGGCGCTTGAGTTGAGTCCGGTGAAGGAAGAGTCGGCCAAAAAGGACAAGTCGGCAGAGAAGAAGGCAAAGATTTTGGAGCAGTTGGAGAAGGGTCAAATCTCGGCTGAGGAAGCAAAGGCAAAGTTGAAGGGAGGCACGAAATGAAGGAAGAAGTCAGGCGAATTATTAAGATGGTGGAAGAGGGCAAGTTGAGCGCGGAGGATGCGGCAGAACTCATCGAGGCTTTTAGCGGGCCCTCTCAGGATTCCTCAGCTGTAGGAGACGACGGTGAGACCACATCTGCTTCGGCTGAGCCGGGCAAGGAAGAGGATAAGAAGGACTTCTTCAAGATGTTTACCGAAACGGTCGAGAAGATCGGCAAAGAAGCGACGAGTTCGGTGAACTGGAAAGAGATCGCCGATCAAACTAAGACCTCGGCGAGCAAGGGTTTCGAGGCGCTGAAGGAAGTCGGCGAGAAGATCAGCAAGGGCAAGTTCGACTTCAACTTTATGGGCTCCCATGAGACTCGGAAGGTGGAACTGCCTCTGAACCTTGGAGCTAAGAAGACGCTTCGGATTGAGAACCCATGCGGCGATGTGCGCATCGTCGGTGGATTTGAGGAAGGCAATGCGGTGGCGGTGGCCAAGATCAAGGGGAGTAGCGTTGAGGATGCTCGCGACAAGGCGAACAACTACACGCTGGTGATCGAGGAGAGCGATGAGCTTGTCCTCATCAAGCAACCCGACATGAGCGGACTTTCGGTGGACCTGACGATCCAGATTCCGGAGAAGAGGTTTGTGGAAGTCAAAGCCGATGCGGGAGATGTTAGCGTTCTGGACACCAAGAGCGGCGTCCGAATCAACAATCGGAGCGGAGACATCCAACTGAGACAGCTCAATGGAACGATCGAAGTAACGGCTTACAGCGGCGACCTCAAAATCGAGGATGCAAAAACGCCAAGCTTAACCATCGAGAGCAAGTCAGGCGATATCTCGCTGACTCGCGTGGAAGGGAACATCAATGCTAGGACGGCAAGCGGCGACCTCAAGGTTGTACAGAGCTCGGGCAAGACCATTTCTATCGAGGCGGTCAGCGGCGATGTTTACTTGGATCTAGACGCGCCGATCACCGGGAGCCTGAACGTGCGGACGGTCAGCGGCGACTCCTTAGTGAGCGTCGTCGATGGTGGGGATTGCCGAGTATCGCTTTCCAC
>JACMJO010000144.1 GCA_014380605.1 Fimbriimonadaceae bacterium
GGGAGACGTTTTCTATCTTCACTCGCGCCTTCTGGAGCGAGCGGCCAAGCTCTCGGATGCCAAGGGCGGAGGATCGCTCACGGCCCTGCCGATCATCGAAACTCAATCGGGCGACGTGTCAGCGTACATTCCGACCAACGTTATCTCGATCACGGACGGCCAGATTTACCTTGAACCCGACCTGTTCTTCGCCGGTGTCCGCCCCGCGATCAACGTCGGTATCTCGGTGAGCCGTGTGGGTGGTAACGCCCAGATCAAGGCGATGAAACAGGTTGCCGGTAAGTTGAAGCTCGAAATGGCCAACTACCGCGACGTTGCCGCATTCAGCCAGTTCGCTTCGGACCTCGACCGCGCCACTCAGATGCAGCTCATCCGTGGCCAGCGACTGACCGAGCTTCTTAAGCAGGACCTCAATACGCCCTACACCGTCGCCGATCAGATCGTCGCGATCTTCGCCGGTGGCCAAGGCGTCTTGGACGACCTTCGAAACGATCAGGTCAAGCCATTCGAGGCTGGCCTGCTGAAGTACGTTCACGAGAAGTATCCGGACGTAATCGAAGGCATCCGCACCTCCAAGGCAATCTCCAAGGAAAACGAAGAGACCCTCGGCAAGGCCGTGAAGGAGTTCGCGGGAACGTTCAGCAGCTAGTTCGTTAAGAGTAAAGGGTAAGGCGTAAAGAGTCCTTACCCCTCACGCCTTACCCCTTACAAGAAATGGCAACCCTAAAGCAGATCCGACAGCGAATTAAAACCGCGAAGAACATCCAGCAAATCACGAAAGCGATGAAGCTGGTGGCGGCTGCGCGTTTGAAGAAGGCGACCGACCGAGTGCTAGAAGCTCGGCCCTATGCCGAAAAGCTTAAAGAACTCATGGGCTCGCTTGCCAAGGCGGGCGAACTGCCTCCCCATCCCTTGATGCAAAAGCGAGACGTCAAGAAGGCGATCGTCATCTTGGTGACCTCGGAGCGCGGTCTGGCAGGCGGCTACAACACGACGATCATCCGCAAAGCGAGCGACTTCCTAAAAGAGGTCGAGTTCGACGTAGAATTCGTGACCGTGGGCAAGAAGGGATTCCAATTCTTCAGCAAACGTAACCGCACCATTCGCCGATCGGTGACCATGCCGTCGGCTGGCGCTACGCTTGAGAATGCCGTCGAGGTCACCAAAGTGACACTTCAAGCTTTCGAGTCGGGCGAAGTCGATGCGATCTTCGTCTGCTACAGCAAGTTCTATTCTGCGATCCGTCAGGTTCCTCAGCTAGTTCAGCTTCTGCCGATCGAAGCCCCGGTCGCCGATGAGAAGGACTCATCCATGGGTTCGGAGATAGCATTCGAACCAAACGCCGAAGGCGTCCTGAATGCCCTGCTCCCACGCTACTTCCAGACCCTGGTTTGGCAGTCCCTGTTGGAGGGTACAGCTTCCGAGTTTGGAGCTCGAATGACGGCGATGACGTCGGCGACCGACAACGCGGGCAAGATGATCCAATCACTGACCCTGAAGGCAAACCGAGAGCGTCAGGCAGGCATTACCACCGAGATCCTTGAAGTCGTCGGTGGCGCTGAAGCCTTGAAGGGTTAAGCGCATCCATCGGCGTCATCCTGAGCGAGAGCGACCCGATTGCCCGGTGATTCAGAGTGTTCTGGGCCGCGAAGTCGCAGGACCTCACCCGCGCTTATCGACACGATAAAGCCTAGCGCCTTACACTGCAATAAGAGTTCGCGAAACTCACAATCCTCTGTATGAGCGCATTGTAGTTACCATAGGCTTGCGTGGGATTTTCTTCCTCTAGGAGTGAGTAAAGCGCATCGGAATAGGGTTTAGGGATATCAGGCAGTTCAGGAATTGTAAATCCCAAGTGAATCGGGCGAGGGCCCGCCTCCATGACGAGCAAGGCCTCAGCGTACAGAGTCCTTCTCTCCAAGTCGGCAAGGCCTTTAATAACCAAATCGCCCCCTGGGAAAATGCTCAAATCCTCATTCATGCTTTGTCCCGACCACCTGAACAGCAGTCACAAACGGAGGCGAATTCATGGGGCCCCCTTATCCACCGCCGAGCGCATGGCTCATTGTATCAGCCGACTTGTTTCGATATTTGTTTGAACCATAACCCAAGGTTAACTTGCGACGATTTGACCGATGTTAATCTCCCGCTTCAATGAACCGTCGTGACTTTCTGAGGAATTCGGGCCTCCTCGTCGCTGGTTTCGCGCTCGCTCCATTGACCCGCGCAAATACCTTTCTCCTCGACGAGTTTCCAAAGAACGAACAAGGCAATCGCTTCGCCGAGGGTTTCGTTTTTCACGACCGAAATGGAAGCGGTAAGCGGGACGAAAGCGACCCGGGCATCGCGGGAATCGCCGTTTCGAATGGCCGAGAGGTAGTTCTCACCGACCGCAACGGGCGCTGGAAACTGCCTGTGGATGAGGACACCATCTTATTCGTCATCAAACCATCGGGCTGGAAAGTGCCTCTAGGTCCAAACAACCTCCCCAAGTACTACTACATCCACAAGCCCAAGGGATCGCCTAATTATCGATACC
This sequence comes from Fimbriimonadaceae bacterium, assembly GCA_014380605.1. GTDB lineage: Bacteria > Armatimonadota > Fimbriimonadia > Fimbriimonadales > Fimbriimonadaceae > 55-13. The sequence goes on from JACMJO010000144.1 coordinate 2,540, forward strand.
CAGGCGTTTCCGCCACCGGCCCCTTGCCAACCTCCATCGACTTCCCGCTCGAGCCCCAGAAAGAGTCCAATAAGTTCCGCATGGTTCTCTTTGGCGACCCTCAACCAAGAAACCAAACCGAAATCGACTACATCTCCCACGACGTGGTGGAGCAGGTCGCTCGCGATGCCGCTGCGATGGATGCCAAGTTCGGCCTGAGCCTAGGCGACGAAATGTTCGATATCTTGTCTCTTTACGAGAGCCTGAATCAGACTGTCGGCACGATTGGCGTGCCTTGGTACAACACCGTTGGTAACCATGACCTGAACTTCGATTCTGCGGACAATGAAGGAGCGACGGACACTTTCCACCGGGTATTCGGTCCGTCCTACTACGCGTTTAACTATGCCAAGGTCCATTTCATTGTCCTAAACGACGTGATTTGGGAAGGTTCGGCCAAGCCCGGCTATCACGGCGAGATCACAGCAAAGCAGTTAGAGTTTGTGAAGAATGACCTTGCGACCGTGCCGAAGGATCGGTTGGTTGTCATCGCGATGCACATTCCGATTCTCGGCGTGAAGAACCGGGAAGAGCTTTATCGCCTTATCGAAGATCGACCTTACACCTTCTCGCTATCCGCCCACACCCACCTCCAAGAGCACTACTTCCTATCTAGCAAGGATGGCTGGCGAGGCAAAGACCCGCACCATCACTTGAACCACGTCACGGTTTGCGGTTCCTGGTGGGAGGGCGCATTCGATGAGCGAGGCATCCCTCACGCCACAATGAGCGACGGCGGACCCAACGGCTATTCGATCATCGAGTTCGATAACAATCGTTACAAGGTCACCTTTCGAGCCGCGAGCCGCCCCGCAGACGATCAGATGAATATCTGGCTACCCGAGCTCGTTGCGCCCGCCAGCGTTGGATCAACCGAGGTCATCGTGAACGTGTTTGCCGGATCGGAGCTTTCATTGGTGGAGATGCGGGTTGGAAGTGGGGACTGGACCAGGATGGCCAACTCCCCGGGCCAAGATCCATACTTCCTGAAGCTAAAGGAGCTTGAGGCGGGTCCGAAGCCGCCAACCGGCTTAAAACTGCCCAATCCATCGATCACCAAGCACCTATGGAAGTCGCGGCTTCCGGCAGGTTTGGCGGTGGGAACGCATGCAGTGGAGGTCAAGACCACCGACATGTTCGGCCAGACTTATGTGGATCGAAGGATTCTCCGGGTCGGCTGAAATCTCGGCCCTGATCTTGCCCTATAATCTCGGGCAAGGCATGCGCGACATCCTCATCAGGCCCCTGTCCATTAACGACTCCATCGAGGAAATCACCTCGTTGCTGCATCGCGCTTATAAGAAAAACGCGGACATGAACATCCTTTTCGTCGCCTCGCACCAATCCGATGACGTTACGTTGGAGCGTCTGCGAGAGGGCACTGCCTTCATCGCTGAACAGGACGGGAAAATTGTGGGCACGATCACCTCAACGTTCCCGATCGAAGTTCCCCACGCCGAGTACATGACCGAGCACCCTCTAGCCTCATTCGGGCAGTTTGCCGTCGATCCAGAGCTTCAACATTGCGGCCTGGGACGAAGGCTGTTGGAGACCGTTGAGGCTGAGGCAATCCGGCTAGGAGCCGAAGAAATCTGCCTTGACACCGCCCAACCTGCCGCCCACCTCATTGCGTACTACCAGAAGCTCGGATATGAACTTCGAGGGGAAGCCGATTGGCGACCCGAAGTGAACTACAAGAGCTGGGTAATGGTGAAATCCTTAGGCTGACCTAGCCGCGCGCAAGGGTGTACCCAAGCGTCCATCCTCCACCAGCTTTCCGTCGCTCACAGCTTCCCGACCGCCGAGCAACACCCACTTCATCCCAACTGAAGCCAAAGCGGGCTTATCAAATGTGGCCTTATCCAAAACTGTTTGCGGATCAAAGATCGCCAAGTCCGCATCCGCTCCGACCTGCACCCTCCCCTTTAGCTTGAAATCAGGGCATCGCTTCTCAAACCGTTTGGCTGGCATCAACGTCATCTTGCGAACCGCCTCCGTCAGCGGAATCAGACCCAAATCTCTGGAATAATGCCCCAGAACTCGGCAGAACGTGCCTGCCGAGCGAGGGTGGCCAACACCATCCTTCAATCCCCCATCTGACCCGACCATGGTCGCTTTGCTTTTCACCGCCGCCTGGACTGCCGCCTCTGGAATTGCATGGGCAAGGACCATTCCGCCCTCAGCCCGATACTTCTCAAACGTCTCTTTGGTCAGTCGCTCATTGGTCTTTGCCCACTGAAGGTCCTTGTAGTCGATCCCAAACTTGGTCTGCCAACCAACGTCGAACACTTCCGAGGAGATGCCAGTGCCAAAAGCCGTGTAGGGATAGAAGTCGCATGTCACATCGAATCCCTTGGCTTGGGCTTCCTCGATGACCTGCAGCGCCCTCTGCGTGCTTCCAAGCGCCATCGAAGGCA
>JACMJO010000145.1 GCA_014380605.1 Fimbriimonadaceae bacterium
CGTCGCGCAAGATCGTCGAAGAACGTATAGACGACCGGGACGACGAATAGAGTCAGGAACGTTGACGTTGCCAGTCCGCCGACCACGGCGGTGGCAAGTGGAGCCTGCAGTTCCGACGAAGCTCCCACGCCTAGCGCCAAAGGCAACATTCCCAGGCTAGCGCAAAGCGAGGTCATTAGAATCGGACGCAATCTGGTCGGGGAAGCCGTCAGGATCGCCTCATCCCGTCCCATGCCTCTCGCCCGGAGTTGGTTGGTGTAGTCGACAAGCAGTATCCCGTTCTTCACCACGATTCCTATAAGCATCAGGATGCCCACATACGCAGTAAGGCTAAACGCTCGGTCAGTAAGGAACAGCGCGAGTACGACCCCAACCACGCAAAGGGGCACGGAGCAAAGGATGATCAGCGGATAGATGAACGACTCGAACTGCGTGGCCAGAAGCATGTAGATGAGGGCAATGGCCAGCAAAACGCTGAAGCCAAGCCCGCCAAATTCGCGCTGACGCCGCAACTGTTGGTCGCCGAACGACCAGTACATCCCGCTGGAGAACTCGATCTTGTTCATGGCGGCAGTGATATCGGCCTGGACTTCGCTCTCCGAGCGATCCACGACCCGGCCATTCACGGCCACGAATCGTTGGCGGTTAAGCCTAGTTATCTGATTTGGCCCCGTGCCGATTTCCGGTTTGGCAACCTGGCCCAAGGTTATCTGACGAGGAGGATCGCCAGGGATTGTCTTTACGGGCAGTTCTTTCAAGCTCGCGATAGACCTTCGCTTTTCGACGGGAACCTGGACATAGATCGGATACTGAAAGCCTCCATCCTGGTAGTAGGTCGAAAGCGATCCGCTCGTCGCCGTACCAATGGCGGAGGCGATATCAGAGAAACTGACTCCGAGTTGAGCCGCCTTCTGGCGATCTACTTTCCACTGAAGCTCGGGCGACGCGTCTTGGATGGCCAGATCGACCGATTCCAATCCGGGGATGTTCTGCAAGACGGCCTGAACCTCGCGGGCTTGAGCAAGCATCGACTCGATATCCTGGCCAAAGATATCGACTTCGATACCCTGGTTGTTGCCCGCCAGGCTATTGGCCACCAGATCGTACGGTTGGGCGAGAGGACGGATACCTGCAATGGCGGCGAGCTTCCTTTGAAGTCGCTTGATGACGTCTTCTGTCTTGATCTTGCGATCCGCTTTGAGTCGAACCGTAGCTGATCCTTCGTTCGAGTTTCCGGAACCGGTGGTGCCTCGAATGCTGAAGTTGGCTCCCGCCGCCAGCAAGATGGTTTCAACCTCAGGCTCGGCAAGCAGAACCTTTTCCACCTGCATCATTTTTTCGTAGGTCGTGTCGAGTTCCGTTCCAATCGGCAATCTCACCCGCACCGTGAAGTCCCCGGTATCTGTCTTTGGCAGGGTTTCGGTTCCGATGAGGGGCACGAGAGGGAGGACCGAAAGTGTAAGTCCCACTGCGCCGCCGATGACCCACCATCGTCGCTGAATCGCCCATTTCAGACCGGAGTGGTAAGCCGCATCCATGCGATTGAAGAACCGACCCACCGCGTCGAACATCTTGGTGATCGGCCCAACCTTTTTGCCCCTAATCTGGCGGAGTTCGGGATGGGCTTCCTCTTCGACGTCTTCTTCCCTAATGACGCGCGACGCGAGCATCGGAACGACGGTGACGGCATCGAGGAGCGATACCGCAATTGAAAAGATAACCACGAGTGCGAACTGGGTAAAAGTCTGTCCCGACTGTCCTTTGATGAGAAGCAACGGAAGGAAAACAACCATGACCGTAAAGGTCGAGGCGACGACCGCGGACATGATCTCTTGAGTTCCCGTCACTGCCGCCGCGGCCGCTTTCTTACCATCCCGCTCGATGTGCCTAAAGATGTTTTCAAGCACAACGATAGCGTCGTCGACGATCAGTCCCGTCGCAAGTGCGAGGCCGCTTAGCGAGATCGTGTTCAACGTGAAGCCCAGGAAGTACATCAGGGCAAACGTGCTGATGATGGAAACAGGAATGGAAAGCGCGACCACGAGCGTGCTCCGCACGCTTCGGAGAAAGAACATGATGACGATGATCGCCAAGATGCCACCGATGATCGCGGTTTCTTGAAGCTCGATGATCGATTTCTCGATGAATCCGGATTGGTCATAGGCTTTGCCGAACTTAAGCTCGGGATATCGCTTTGCGATCTCCTTGACCTTCGCTTCGACGTTCTTGACCGCGTCAACCGTATTGGCGCCGCTTTGCTTGGTTACCGATACCGCCACACTGGGCTCGCCATTAAGCTTAGTGAAGATGCGCTGTTCCTGGCTTGCATCGCGAATGTCGGCGACCTCGCCAAGCGTCAAATTCCGCCCTTGATAAGAGCCGATCGGCATCGCCTTGGCATCGGCAAGGGAAGTGAAGTAGCCGATGCTCCGAATCGAGTACTCCTTTCCTCCGTCTGCCGCGATCCCGGCAGGAACGCTGATGTTCTCCGCCTGAAGTCGCCGAACAATGTCCGCTAGACCAACGCCGTAGGCTTCAAGCTTGTCCGGGTCGACTTCGACGAGGATCGAGCGCTCTTGACCACCCGTGATGTTGACCTGCGCGATACCTCCAGATGCTTCGATGATCGGAGCGATCTCGTTGTCAAGAATTGTCCGGAGCTTGATCGGGTCATCGATACCGGAGACGCCATAGATCAGAATCGGCAAGGCGGAGGGGTCGAACTTGAAGACAGTTGGGTTCTGAAGGTTCGGATCGTTCGGAAAAGATCGTGCTGCGCGCTGAACGAACTGCAAAACGTCGCTTGCTGCTTGATCCACATTGACGCCGTAGTCAAGTTGCACCCGTACGGACGACTGGCCCAATTGAGAGGTAGAACTGACGTTGTACAGGCCCGGAACAGAAGAAACGGCTTGCTCGATTGGACGCGTAAGCTGGGTTTCAATCTCCTCGGGCGAGGTGTTGGGCCATGAGGTGTTTACGACAACAGTGGGAATATCAACCTTCGGGAGAAGGTCGATGGGCAAACGGAGTAGACAGACTATCCCCAGCAAGGTCAGCGCCGCAATGCGCATCGTAACTGCGACAGGTCGGGTTACCGAGAACCTGGCGATGTTCACGGTTTCCTCTCGCCTTGGCCAGGTATCCGAACCTTCTGGCCTTCTTTCAGATTTGCATACGAAAGAGCAACTACCTTCTCCCCCGGCGTCAATCCCGACACGATCTGAATCATCTTGTCGTTCTGTTCCCCAACCTCAACGTTCCTTACCTGGACCTCACCTTTCTCATCGACTACCCGCACGGAGCGCTTGCCGCCTTGCTCTTGGACAGCGGTCTTAGGCACGGCAACTTGAACCTGGATTCTCTCGATGGGCACGGCGATTTGGGCGTACATCCCGGGGCGGAGGAGACGGCCCGGATTCTCCAGGCGAATCTGGAAACTGAACTGTCGGGTCTGAGAATCTGCCGACGGGTTGATCTGGCTAATCTTGCCATCCCAAACCCGATCTGGGAATCCATCGAATCGCAATCGGACGGGCTGACCAATCCGAACTTGGGAGGAGTTCTCAATAGGCAGGGAGGCTTTGATGTAGAGCCAGTCGAGGGATTGGACGGTCAGGATCGCTTGTCCGGGGCTCGCAATGCTTCCCGGATCGGCATTCCTCGCCGTAACGATGCCATCTATCGACGAACGAAGGACCGTGTCCTGCTTGCGGGACATGGCTTGGGCGAGCTGGGCTTCGCTGGATCTCACTCCAGCTTGAAGCGCTGACAGGTTTTCCAAATAGGCCGCACTCCCGGTTCGGTTTGCCTTCGCTACCCTTAACGTCGCCTCGGCCTGCAAAACTCTGGCTCGGGCGGTCTTCACGCTGGCGTCAGCTCGTTTGCGGGCAATTTGAAGTTGCTGTTGTGCGGACTTCAGTTGGGCCTTCGTTGAGTCCAACGCCGATCTAGATCCGTCGAGCTGGGCATTCGCAACATCGACCGCCTTCTCAGCGACTTGGTAGTTAGCCTTCGCGTCGTCGACCAACTGTCCGGCGATATAGCCTTCGGCAAGCAGTCGTTGGTAGCGCTCCCACTTTAGCTTTGCGTTGTCGGCGTCCGCTCGTGCTGAGCCA
>JACMJO010000146.1 GCA_014380605.1 Fimbriimonadaceae bacterium
ACCCTTGAGCGTCAAAGAATTTGCGGATTTTGGGCAACAACGTGGCCGCATCCTGATCGCTGGGTATCGCGCCTCCGTTCAAGACGTTGGCAAGCAGGGCCGCGTACATATTCCCGCTGTTGCTTCGACTCGGATCGGTCGAGTAGATGACCACTGGACCAAACAGTTGGGACAATCCGAGAGATTTCCATTCCGTCTTGGTTTCGATCATCTTCGATAAGCCAATCATGTCGACTGAAAAGTGGCCGTTTTCATCCTTCGCCGTGCCCTTTGCAACCAGCGCCTTAAGCGCCGGAGCGTAGGTGTACATTACGATCGGAGAGTTGAAGATGATTTCACTGCCCTTAAATGGCTGTCCCGACTTCGTATAGATGTCGGCTGCAAGTTGGCTCGCTGGCCAAAGGAAGTCCTTGGTGCCAGCCGACGGGTCCTCGACCATCTCAATCGATCCCCGGCGGTCGTATCTCAAAGTAATTCCATAGTCTCGGGACAGAATCTCGATGATCTCCGGGTCTTTGACAAAGGAGATCTTTTCGCCTGCAACAAAGCCATTGAGGGTGATCGGCGCGCCAAGAGCCGCGCCGCCCGAACCTTTTCGCAGAACAACGAAAGCCACAATGCCGATGACCGCAAGCAAGAGAACAAGTCCGATTCCTTTTTTCATCAGTTTCCTTGATTGAGTGTGACGCTAAATTGGTCGAGGTCGGTTAGCGTTTGGGTCAGTAGCTTGAGTTCGCCGGCGAGGGCTTGGTCATCTTGAGAGTCCAGACTTACCTGCAGATTGATAAATCGGTCGGAGACCGTTGCCAGAAGTTGGGTCAAAACTGCCAGCGACTGCGTCTTTCCGAGATTGGATCGGGATCGTTCGCCCAAAAACAGCTCGAGCCCCTTGCGGGTCTGCTCTAAATACTGCTGAATAAGAAACTCGGCCTCTACCGAGCCGCCGGAACGTTGTAGCTGGCTTAGGAGAGTCCTTGCCTTGACTCCGATTTCCGTGCACTGCTTGCGCAACTCGCCCGTGGGTAGCCGCTGTCCAAGCGAGGCGATGACATTGATGTCGTCGACTGACTCCTCGGCTCGGTCTGTAGGTTTATTGGGTGGGGCGAGAAGCCTGACTCCTAGGTAAGTGGCGACTGCCAGGCCAGCGCTCAGCCAGATAAGCGAAGCCCCCAGCAAAAGGTGCATACCCAAAAAAGCTCCTGCCGCTACAACTCCCGCCAAAAGGTCGCCCTTTAGTTGTATCCTTTCACCTCGCGAAACGCCTTGGCCAAGTCGCCTTTGGGATCGAACACCCTCCCCGACGTGGCCTTCGCGATGCCATTGAGTTGGTTCTCACTGGCCTCCCCAAACAGGATTCCAAAAACCGGAACGTCAGCGCCAATTCGCGCCGTTCGAATGTGGCTCTTCATCTCTTCCAGGCTCGGGCCGGTGTTGGACTCGCCATCCGTCAAAAGAATAACCGCCGGGAAATAGTTCTCAAGATTCGGCGTCTGTTTCATGGCATCCACCGCCTTCATCACCGGCGAGTAGATGTCCGTGCCTCCATTCGGCTCGAACTGGTTGATCTTCTGCCACAGCGCTGAGAGTTGGGCCGGATCGTTTCCCTTCACCGTCCAGGTCGCCAGGATCTGATCGCTAAACGCTATCACCATCGTTACGTCGCTTGGCGATGCCTGTAGAAAGCTCTTCTTTGCGGCCGCTTGATCCAGGACCAACCGCATCGCGGACTTCAAATCTTCCTCTCTCGTCCCCTGCTGCATACTGCCGGAGAAATCGAGGCAGTAAACCGTCATCGAAGGTTTGCGGAACGTTGATTGATAAAGCTCCAGCGACGACCGAATGACCTCGGCCCTTGGATACCGAATCTGATTCAGGAACTTGCTGACATCTATGCCCCAATCGGGGTTGAACACGGAGGTATCTGGGTTTTGAATCTGCTCGCCTACAGGCCCAACTCGCCTTCCTTGTGCTTGAATCCCCCGCTGTCCTTCTGGAGAGAGGAGAAATGCCTGAAGTTTCCGAAAGATGTCGGCTTTCTGCGAGTCGCCCTGATCGATGTAGGCAAGGGGCGAATCGGCGATTGCAAGGCCGTCGGATGGATAGACAACGTACAGCGGCTCTTCCCCTCGCTTGACCAACTCCTGGTTCGCCTCGATGATGACGGACTCATAGTTCACCATCGCGTCGTAACTGTCATATCGCTGGAGGAAGAGGTCTTTCAGCCAGCCCGAACTTCCCGACGATCTGTTTACGGCGCCCAGAATCCGCTTGATCTTTGCCCTAACGTCCGGTTTTGCGAGGTCGGCATCGCTCAGCACATCTGGATTGCCCGCGAACGCATACAAAAAGCCAAGATAAGCCGATGCGCCACTGTTGGATTGCGTGGCCGAGGTCATCATAAACCGCAATCGGCCCGACTCCGCCGCCGTGAGAATATCGTCCACCTTGACCGGCTTGCCAACCCAGCCAAGTCCTTGCGCCACCGACTTCTTAACGCCGAAGACGACCGGCGACCACAATATGCTCTGCTCCTCCTTGGTGCGCTTCTGCTTGTCCCCAAGGGCGATCCACAGTCGGTTGGCGGGCCAAACCGCGTCATAGTCGAGCTGGGCATCCCCCAACTTGAGCATGATGTCTACCGAACCTAGATACTCGGTCTTGATCGTGGCATTGTTCTCGCGCCCAAATCGATCCAGAAGGGGTTGGAGCGTCTTGTTCTCCGAGCCGCTCAGTAGCCGGAGGGTAACGCCCGGTCCCTGGGACCCCGGAACTCCGTTCGCGTCGGAAGACTTACAACCTGCGGATAAGATTGCGATCAGGCCAATCAACAACGGAATCGGAGTGTTTCGAGTCATCTTCGCCAATCCTTACGGGTCAAGTGAAGTGGATGGTTGTTAAGGTTATGTTAAGACACCTTGGATTGATCTCAGTCGTAGGAATAGAAAAATGGAAAAAGTGATGAAGTCGGAAGCTGAGTGGAAGGAAGAACTGACTCCTGAAGAGTTTCACGTTCTGCGGGAGAAGGGGACCGAGCGAGCCTTCACGGGCGAGTATGTCGACACCAAAGTGCCCGGAACCTATGTCTGCCGCGCTTGCGGCAACGTCCTGTTCGACAGCACGGCCAAGTTCGATTCCCACTGCGGATGGCCCAGTTTCTACGACGCCAAAGAAGGCTCGGTGAACTTCCATGAAGACACCGCCTATGGCATGAAGCGCGTCGAGGTTACATGCGCCAAGTGCGACGGCCATCTAGGCCATATCTTCGACGACGCGCCCCAAACTCCAACTGGGCAGCGCTACTGCATCAACTCGGTTAGCGTAAAG
>JACMJO010000147.1 GCA_014380605.1 Fimbriimonadaceae bacterium
GCAATCACCAAAGCAGGCGGAGAGGCGATTACGCTGTGAGCGCTATGGCAGTCGGAGGCGGGTACGGCGGTGGAGGCGATAAGGGCCTCAAAATGTCGCTAGTCGATACGCTTCGTCTTGCCTTGGCGGACGAGGATCTGCGTTCGCGCATCATGTTCGTGATGATGATGTTCGCCGTATTTGCTCTCGGCGTCCATATCCCCGTGCCGATTCCCGGCATCGACTCGACTCAACTGGTCGACAAGCTCAGCAAACTACCTGCCGCCGACATGCTCAACATGTTTGGTGGCGGTGCGTTGCGCAAGGTCTCCATCTTTTCGCTTGGCCTGAACCCATACATCACATCGTCCATTATCATGCAGGTCCTGACCAACGCCTTCCCGGCTTGGAAGAAAGAGTTGCAGGAAGGCGGCGAGTATGCGAGGAAACAGCAGAATCGGCGAACCCGGTTCTTAACGCTGTTCCTTTGTATCTTCCAAGGCTTGGGCCTGCTGAAGATCGTCGAAGGCGCGATGCCCGCAACTGCGACCTGGGTCACGAATGCGATCATCATCGTCTTCTGGACGGCTGGCGCCATGTTCATGCTCTGGCTGGGCGAGCAGATCAGTGAGAAAGGTATCGGCAACGGTACGTCGCTCATGATTTTCGCGGGAATCATCCTATCGCTCCCAACCACGGGCGAGCAGCTGATGCGAGGTTTTGCGGATCAAGCGATCGCTTGGTGGAGCATCGTCCTTGTCTTCATTATCTTCCTCGCGGTTACCTGGCTTATCGTTTACTTCACCACGGCTCAGCGTAGGATTCCGGTTCAACACATGAGACGCATGGTGGGGACAAAGATGATGGGTGGCCAAACCAGCTACCTGCCGTTCCCGGTTAACTCGGTTGGCGTTATCCCGATCATCTTCGCGGTGGCGTTGCTCGGTATTCCGGGCCAGTTATCGCTGATGTTTGGCGGCGACACAACCCCAATGGGGACCGCTCTGGTTACGATTGGACGCTACTTGACTCCGGGTCTGTCTTTCCCTGAAGGGATTGCAGGAATATTCCTGTACACGGCTCTGATCTTCTTCTTCAGCTATTTCTGGACAGCGATCCAGTTCAATGTGGAAGACATCAGCAACAACCTGAAGCGAGGTAACTCGTACATTCCGGGTGTTCGGCCGGGCAAGCAGACGAAAGAGTTCTTGGACGGCGTCATCTCTCGTATCACGATTGTCGGCGCCCTGTTCATTGCGTTCGTCGCGATTATCCAGTATCTCTCGCCAAGCCTGACCGGCGTCCCGCAGCAATACGTTAGCGTAATCGGCGGCACGTCGCTCTTGATTATGGTGAGTGTGGCCTTGGAAACAATGCGCCAGATCGAAGCCAACCTGCTGATGAAGCAGTACGGCCAGTAGCTTGTAGCTTGTGAGTGGTAATTCGTAAGTAGTGAATAGTGGACAACGGTTCAAAGTTCACTATCTGCGAATTGCCAATCACCGTTGAGTATTTCTTGCCCTACGAGTTACGATTTACGATTTTCCAATTACAATTCTCACAGCAATGCGATTAATTCTCATCGGTCCCCCAGGAGTAGGAAAAGGCACTCAAGCCGCGATGCTTGAGGCAAGGTTGGGTGTCAGGCCACTTTCCTCTGGTGTTATTTTCCGAGCGGAGATCGACGCAGATACGGACCTCGGCCGATTAGCCAACAGCTATATCAAGCGTGGCGAGCTTGTGCCAAACGGCGTGACCATCGAAATGATGGGAAAGCGAATCCGAAGTGAAGAAGTTCGCAAGCAAGGATTCGTCTTAGATGGGTTTCCTCGCACCGTTCGCCAGGCCGAAGCATTAGACGCAATGCTCGAGGAAATGAATATGCCGCTCGACAAAGCGGTTTCCATCGAAGTCACCGACGAGGTTTTGCTCCAGCGCCTATCCGGCCGAATGGGTTGCACGAAGTGCGGTGAGATCTACCACAGCATCACCAAGCCCCCAAAGAGAGAAGGCATTTGCGACAAATGTAATAGCCCCCTCTTTGTCCGTTCCGATGATCTGCCGGAAACGATTCGTGAGCGTTTGCGGGTCTTTCAAGAGAATACAACACCGGTTCGGGAGCACTACAGAGCCAAGGGCATGCTATTCGTTGTTAATGGCGCGGATGAGCCAGAGGATGTGTACAGCCAGATCGTGAACGGAGCCAAGGGTTGATTCACCTGAAGTCGAAGTCCGAAATCGAGTTGATGCGAAAGTCGGGCGTCGTCGTCGCCAGGACGATTCGCCAGTGCTATGAAGCGATCGTTCCTGGAAAGACCACGACTCGCCACCTCGATGACCTTGCCGCAAGGCTTATTGCCGAGGCTGGGGGCGTCCCCTCATTCTTGAACTATCGCGGGTATGCGGCCAATACTTGTATCTCCGTGAATGATGTCGTGATCCACGGAATGCCGAACGACATTCCAATCGTGGAGGGGGACATCGTCGATATCGACATCGGCGTCTGCCTCAATGGCTGGCATGCCGATAGCGCCTGGACCTTCGCGGTGGGGACCGTGTCGCCGGAAGCCCAGCGCCTTCTCAATATCTCCAAGGAGGCGCTTTTCCAAGGGATCGCCCAGGCGAAGCTTGGCAACCGGATCGGCGATATCGCCTCGACCGTTCAAAAATACGCAGAGAAGCACGGCTACGGAGTCGTGAAGGAGCTTGTGGGGCACGGCATCGGCCGCAAGCTTCACGAGGAGCCGACGAATGTTCCCAACTACGGCAAGGCGGGCAAGGGCGAGGTGCTTCGCGAAGGCATGACGATCTGCATCGAGCCGATGATCAATCAGGGAACCGCCAAGATCGTGACGATGCCTGACAAGTGGACGATCAAGACGGCCGACGGCAAACTCAGCGCCCACTTCGAGCACACGATCGCCATCACTCGAGACGGACCTGACCTCTTGACTTTGGAATAGCGTCTAGAAGACAATCACGCTTCGAATGACGTCGCCGGTTTCCATTTCATGGAAAGCCTCTTCGACGTCGTCTAGACCAATCCGTCGCGTCACCATCGAATCCAAGTTGAGCTTGCCCTCCAGGTAGAGCTGGGCCAGCATCGGAAAGTCGTGCGACGGCAAGGCGTCGCCACAGTGGCAGACGGCAAGCCCAGCCTTGTTCCAATAGACGCCGGTTGCCATGTCGCCCAGGTTGAGATTCACGGAATGGGTTGCGGCGGGGAATCCGATCGTCGTGGCGGTTCCGCCATAGCTCAGCATTTTCACTGCCTGTTCCGTGCAGGTGGGAATGCCGGTGGCTTCAAAAGCAAACTCGACCCCTCCGTCCCAACCGTCCTCTGTAATCCTTCTGACCTCGGCAACAGGGTCGACTTGCTTCGCGTTCACGATATGGGTAGCTCCAAAATCCTTGGCCCATTGAAGCTTAACCGGGTTCACATCGACGGCAATTATCTGCTGGGCATGTTGGAGCTTGGCGCCTTGAATGACGCTGAGGCCAACTCCTCCGCACCCAATCACTGCTACCCGAGCCCCTGGAAACACCTTGGTTGTGTGCATTGTCGCGCCGACGCCGGTGATTACGCCACAGGCAATCAAGCACGCCTTATCGAGTGGCATCTCCTTCGGCATCTTGATGGCGGCTTTGGCATGCACGACCGTGTGAGTCGAGAACGTACCGCACCGCAAAACCTGACTACAAAGGGCTCCATCGCGCTTACGGTGGATGCGTTGCTTGGGTCGAAGCGCCATGTAGCAATGTCGAGGGTCGCCTCGCTTGCAAGCTGGACACTGCTCGCAGGGCGCCCGGTACGCGATAACGACGGGATCGCCCACCTTCAGGTCAGTCACGCCTTCGCCAACCTCCTCAACAATGCCGGAGCCTTCATGTCCGAGCACGATCGGGAAGGCCATACCATTGCCGTTGAGCATCTTAACTGTAAGGTCGGTGTGGCAAACGCCACTGGCCGACAGCTTGATCAAGACCTCATTGGGGCCAGGGGAATCGACGGTGATATCTTCCACCACGGCGGCCTCGCCGGGGTTATTGAGAATGCAGGCTCTGCCTTCGACTGCCATGATCGAATGCTACCCGCTGGCATCAAGCAGCTATTGCAGATAAGTACGCGACAGTTAGATCGACCAGCCGATCGATTCCATGGCGATGAATTATCTCGTAGCCGTGGGTGTTTTCCATCGGTATGCCAAGGGTTACGGGCCGGGCGCAAAGACCATTCGATGCCGCGCAGCTAGCATCGCTTCCGCCACGGCTGAGCACTTGGAATTGAACCTCCTGTCCGAGGTTCGCAAGGATGTCCAGGTCGCGTGAATCCGTCGCCGCAAAACTGTCGTGAGCCCAAACCGTAGGAATTGCCGAAAGCTCGACCGGCGAATCTGGAACGACCGGCCCAAGCTCAAGGGCGACGCAGAATTCGGGCCGTGTTCCTTGCAAGACATAAAGCGCGCCATGGCCCCCGACTTCTTCGCATACCGTCGCGGCAAAGAGGATGGGGATGCTGGGAGGCGCTTCCTTGAGCCGACGCAAAAGGAGCAACCATGCTGCCAGATCAGCTCGATCGTCCAGAAAGTAGCCGCCGATATACTCTCCAATCTTGGTCATGGCGCGTCTAGATCGGGCCATCGCGATTCGGGTTCCTGGCCGGACTCCCATCTTGGCGATGGCTTCCGGTGTTCGACCAGTAAAGACGCTCGTTTGATTCCACTCGATCGGCCTCGACTTCCCTTGGACGATCGTGGACTCCCTGGACTCTGTGTGAACAGAGCCGAAGGATAGGATGCCTGGAATCGGCTCGTTAGCCATGATCTCAACCGGGGTCTCGCCCCATTTCCAAGGTTGCACTCCTCCCAGATTGGTTACAAGCAATGAACCATCCCGTAGAATCGCCGTCACCATCAGCGCGAGTTCGTCTAGGTGTGCGGTAACAACCACCTTGGGATCGCCGACTGGACCGACCGCGACCACCACATTCCCTTTCGCGTCGATGGAGGGCTCAAATCCAATCGCCCGAACTTTATCGCACACGATCTGCGCCAACTCACCCTCTTGTCCGGGCGGCGCGGGAATATTAACGAGGTCTTGCAGAAGGTCTACGGCCTTGGGCATATTCGCCATGATAGCCTCATTCAACCTTTTCGATCTTGATTTGAGCCGTGGCTGGGGGTTTGGCGAGGGTTTGTCGAACCAGGATTCCCCCTCGTTCCAGGGTATCCGCGTGGCCTTGGCCTGGCGAAACCGGTTCGCCGGAATAGATTTGTTCCCTTGGGATTTCGATGATCAGCTTTCCTTCTTTATCGAACAGCTTGACTGTCCCGGATAGGCGCTTAACTTGACCTTTGGTCAAGTTGAGCCATCTGACCAGAACGATGGGTCGAGCGACGGACTCGCCGCGCTTGACAAAATCCACCTTCACATCCTCGATATGAATTCCCTCCGCGCTAGGCGCCGCTTGTTGTGGTTGATCATCTGGCTTTTGGGGAGGCGGGTTTTGAGCATCTGGAGTAGGAGGCGACTTGCCTTGATCCGGAGTTCCCGGTGCAGAGGAACTGGAACCAGGACCTGAGGCGCCACTTCCCATTGAGCCAACGCTTGAAAGCAAAGCTCCGATCCCAAGAATAATCGCCCCTAGAACCAACGCGATCAGCAAAAGGATCAGAAGAATCCAAAGGTATTTGAGGCATCCGGTAAGGTCGATTTTGGGTAGTGCGCATCCACTTAACGGATCCCAGGCTGGACCGGCCGCTTGCCCATAAAGAGTTCCCTCCGCCGATCCTTGCTCCGGCTTTCCTCGCCTTCCGCGACCCTCCCCACGAGACTGCTCGCGGCCTCCGGTAGTCGAAGGCACGGCAGGAGCAACGGGAAGGTCGATAACCGCTTCAACCCGGAATGCCTCCGCTCCAATCCGAATCTCGTTGCCATCCGAAACGGGCATGGATTGGGAAATCCGAATACCATTCAGAAAGGTGCCGTTACGACTTCCAAGGTCCTCGATGACAGGCAATCCGTTCAGCCAAAAGATTTTCGCGTGGCGTCGGCTCACTCCCGGATCGTCGGGCAAGCTGATTGTACATCCAGACTCCCTGCCGATCAACACCTCAGATTCAAGACTGTAAGCCTTGCCCGCCTGAGCCCCAATGATTCCAACGAGCCTAAGTGCCATCAATAGGTTCCGCGCCAGGTATTGGCCGTGATGCAGAGTCTACAATGAGTCATGCCGGTTGGTAGGTTTCTTTTGTGCCTTCACTCGCACATGCCTTACGTTCTGAGTCATGGGAAGAGTCCGCATGGAACCGACTGGATCAACGAGTCCACTGCTGAATGCTATCTACCGATTCTAAACGCGCTGGATCGTCTGGAGAAAGAAGGGATTCGGCCCCATTGGACGATCAACGTCACCCCGATTCTCGCTGAGCAACTAGAGGACAAGGCGTTCAAGGACGAGTTCGAAGACTATTGCCAATCAAAGATCGACTTCGCGATTGAGGATCAGAAGCTGTTTGAGAAGGAAGGCCCGCTATGGATGCAAGGCTTGGCGGCGTTTTGGCAACGGCAATACACGCGCGCGCTTGTTGAGTTCAAGCACAAGTGGGGCCGAAGCGTCGTCGAGGGATTCAAGTACTTCCAGGACGTAGGCTCGATTGAGGTCATCACCTGCGGGGCAACCCACGGATACATGCCGTTGCTAGGGACCGACGAGAGTTGCTCCGCTCAGGTCAAGCTTGGGGTCGAGACCTACAAAAAACACTTTGGACGACAGCCACGAGGAATCTGGCTCCCGGAATGCGCCTACCGCCCGCGTTACGACTGGCGATCTCCGGTTGGCCAGAATGAAGTCTCCTGGCCACGTAAAGGAGTTGAGGAGTATCTCGCTGAGAACGACATTGAATACTTCTTTGTCGATTCCCACATGATTCGTGGCGGAGAACCGCTTGGCACCTATGCCGCAAACTTCCCCCAACTTGCCGAACTCTTTGCCCGGAGCAAGAAGAACTTCCAAGAGAACATCGGTTTTAGAAGCGAGTACGAGCATTACGAGTTACCAAATGGGGTGGTGTGCTTTGCCCGTGATCCAGAGACCACTGTCAAGGTGTGGTCGGGAGACAGCGGCTATCCCGGCGACGAGCAGTACTTGGAGTTCCATAAACA
>JACMJO010000148.1 GCA_014380605.1 Fimbriimonadaceae bacterium
CTCAAATGGGTATAGGTAGGTGCTGAAAAGACTGTAGCCCACGCTTTGGGGAGTTCCAAAACCCTCGCCCGACCGTGGCTCAGTCACCGATGCCAGTGGCGCGATCACTTGGGAGCCTAGGAGGGCCGCCATCGCCAGGCCAAGCGCACCGCCAATGATCATCTTAGGATCGCGTTCTTCCAGGAGCGACTTCATCGAACCCAGATTGAGAAGCATGATCACGAACAGGAAGAGAACCATGATCGCCCCGGTGTACACCACGATTTGCAGGATGCCGATCATTTCCGCGCTTAGCGTGAAGTACAGGAATGCGAGCATAAAGAAGCAGACGACGAGACAAAGCGCGGATCGCACGGCATTGTTAAATGCCACGACTCCTAACGCCGCCAATGCTGCAACCCCGCCGATAGCGGCAAAGACGCCCATGTTTGGATTGGCCAGTTCTTGAAGATTCATGATGCGGCGATCACCGCCACTTCAGCGTTTGTGGCGCTCGTGCCATCCACCATCGTTATGATTCGCTTCTCCAACTCTACGTTCTTGGTGGCGTTGTTGAATGTTCGCCAAAGGATTACCGACAGCGCGATTGCGACGATCCATAGTCCGACGCCGACGGCGGTTCCGATCATCGGACTGTAGTTCTCGCTCGCCAGCCTCGTTACCAGAATCCAAGTGGCGACGATGATGAAGTTGACCGTCGCAAGGGGCAACAGCGACTTCCAGCCAAGCGACATGAGCTGGTCGTATCGGAGCCTTGGAAGCGTTGCCCGAAGCCAAATGTAGACGGAGATGAAGAAAGCGATCTTGCCCATGAACCACAGCGGGGCAAGCCAATAGTTCGCTTTGGCCATGAAGTCGGCGACGCTTCCGAAGAACGGTACCGAGCTATTCTGGGCAATCCATTCCCAATTCACGGGAAGCATGTTCCAACCGCCAAAGAACACGGTGGACAGAATGCCAGAGAAGATGAACATCGCGGCGTACTCGCCCATGAAGAAGACCGCGAACTTCATTGAGCTGTACTCGGTGTGATAGCCCGCGATCAGTTCGTTCTCTGCTTCCGGTAAGTCGAATGGGGCACGATTCGTTTCGGCGACCATACAAATCAGGAAGACCACCATCGCCAAAAAGCCATAGGGCGTGAAGGCATTCCAGTTCTGCATGAACGGCACAAGTCCGGCTAGTGGCTTCTCCTGCTCTCGAACCATGTCGGTCATGCGGAGCGAACCGGTGGCTAAGGCGATGCAAGCCAAAGACATGGCCATCGCGAGCTCGTAGCTGATAAGTTGGGCGGAAGCGCGAAGGCCGCCCATCAGCGAATACTTGTTGTTGCCGGAATAGCCTGCTAACACGACGCCGTACACGCCCAGGCTCGAAATCGCGAGCATGTAGAGCACGCCTATGTTCACGTCGGCAACCGGGGTTAAGGATGGCCAAGGCGCCCAAGGCATCGTTCCACCCAGCGCGAATGCCGGAAAGAGCGCGATCCCGGGGGCAAGGAAGTAGATCACCTTATCGACGGCACTCGGGGTTACGTCTTCTTTGAAGAAGAGCTTGACGCCATCCGCGATCGGCTGGAGCAATCCAAAGAACCTGGTTTTTTTGCCCCTCATGAAAGGAGGAACCATCTTGCTGGTCTTGGACCAGGTAATTGTGGCGACCCTGTTCGGACCGATCCTGTCCTGCATCCAGCTCAGCAACCGTCTTTCCCACCAGATCAGGCCGGGGACGAGCATCAAAATGGGCAAAACCAACAGCAGGACTCTGGTAAGTGCCTGCCAGGCGGGATGAAGGTCTAGGAACCACTGCGCCATGAATTCGGTTCCCAATTTACCAGGCCATGGGCCGATTTCGCTGTTGGCGCGAGTGGTTTCGCAGTTTCTCTCAGAACGCGACCAGACGCCGGGCGATTTCGAAGTAGATGATCATTCCCGTTGCGTCTACAAATGTCGTGATAAATGGCGCGCTCATGACAGCGGGATCGATCCCGAATCGCTTTGCCCCCAAGGGCAGAACACTGCCGACTGTAGCTGCCCAAATAATGATCGCGGGCAGCGCCAATCCAACGACGGCAGCGATATGCCAATCGGCAGACCACCCGAATCTCGCCCTTGCAAACCCGACTGCGCCAAGCACCAGCCCGATCATGATAGCAACCACCAGTTCTCTCCTGAGCACGGTGAACGCGTCCCGATGCGATATCTCACCTATCGCCATCGCGCGGGTGAGGGTCGTCGTCACTTGGGAGCCCGAGTTTCCACCCGCTCCAATCAGGAGAGGCACGAGCAGCATTAACTGAGCGAGTACCGTGACGCCCCCGCCTTCAGATTGCCCAGTGTAGTAGCGAAGCACCGATCCGGTGAAGAACTCAGCGATGAAAAGGATTCCAAGCCAAGGTAATCGCCGCTTGACAAGCTGAAAGACGTTCAGCGAAAGATACGCTTCGGCATCGCCCGAAACGCCGCCGAGTTTCAGAACGTCCTCGGTGTCCTCTTCCCGGATGACCGCTTGCGCGTCGTCGCCGGTGAACATTCCCACCATCCGACCCCGGCGGTCGAGAACCGGTAACGCATAGAACCCGTAGCGAGCCATGCGACGTGCCGCTTCTTCCGCAGGCTCGTACGCGTCGGCCGTTACCGGCTCTTTGTTCATCAACTCGGAAGCTTTTTGGTCGGGGAGCGCGCGAATCGCCCGCCTCAGGCTGAAGATTCCCAGCAGATGCCGGTGGGTATCGAGGACATAGATGTCGTTGACCGTCTCGTACTTCTCTTCCGTAGAGAGCCGGATGTCCTTGAGGACGTCCGCCATCGTGGTATCGGGACCGACCTCGAAGAACTGTTCGGTCATCATCCGCCCGACCGCATCCTCGGGGTAGTCCATCAGGCGACGGATTTCCTCGGCATCCTCCGCGGGAATGATTTCAAGCAGAGCCGCAAAGCGATCGGGGCCTACTTCCTCCCGAAAATCGAGAGCGTCGTCCATCGGGAGGACGTCCAAGTAGTGCGCCAGCGTGGAATCGGGCAACTCGCGGGCGTAGGCTCGGGAGGTCTCCGTTGGAAGTTCGATGAGAACGTCGGCGGCCAGCTCAGGCTCTAAGCCCTGAAGGATGATGAGGCCATCTTCGATGTCAATTCGGACCAACGCATCCGAAAGGTCTTCGGGACGTTCGTCCGATAGCTGCTCTCGGATCAGTTCTAAATTATTAGATCGGGCAAGCGATTCAAGCTGCTCGACGAAGTTGAGTTCATCGGTTCGCATGGCGGCAATCTCCTGTGTGGTTGCCAGGGCGCGTTATGAAGGGACCCTGACCTTTCGCGCCGCCACACGTCCTAGTGAGACGGCCCCTTAACGTTCGGGAATTTCCATCTTTTGATGATTGGGACGGATGAAACCGGGGGCGTGATTGCCGCAGGCTTTCTTCCGTCCCTATTATGAACTATCGGCGGCAAGGAATGTCAAGTTTCACCGTTTCTTAGGCTAAGGAGTCCCTTGTGGGATTTATCGCAAGTTCAAAGCCCTACTGTTATCTGAGAGAATCGAACGATATCTGCATTTCTCTCGGATTATTGGATTGGGCGGTATCCTCATTGCCTCATGCTTGAAGCCTTCCGAGACAACCTGGAGCGAACTGGACTTATCCCTCCAGGGGTCCGCGTTTTGGTTGGCTATAGCGGCGGGGCCGATTCAACCTGCCTATTGAACCTGATGCATCTCGCGGGTATCGACGTCGTGGCGGGGCACTTGCATCATGGGCAACGCGAGGAAGCGGACGAAGAACAAGCCAAGTGCGAAGGGTTTTGCAACGAGCTTGGGGTTCCCTTCGCAACTGGCAAAGCTGATATTCCACGTCTTTCAAGCGACCTTAAAATTGGGTATGAGGAGGCTGGCCGCCAAGCAAGATACTCCTTCTTCCAGCAAGCCGCATTTCGCCTTGAATGCCTTCTGATCGCAACTGCCCACACCCAAACCGATCACATTGAAACGGTTCTGCTCCACCTAGGGCGAGGATCTGGCCTGAGCGGGTTGGCTGGCATCCCACTCAAGCGGGACAACATCATTCGGCCGCTCCTATCGTTCTCGCGAGAGGCGACTCGGGAATATTGCCAAGAGCATGGCTTGTGGTTCCACGACGATCCGGCAAACGAGGACATCTCATTTTCGCGGGCCAGAGTTCGCCATCGGATTCTCCCTGAACTTCGAGCGATCAATCCCGCCGCGGATGAGGCGATCAGCAGGCTTTCGGAACTTGTCGATGAAGAGGACCGCTTTCTGAATGGGATGGCCGCAGCTGCGCTCGAGCAAAGCGAATCTGAACTGAATGGCGCTCTCAAATTCCTGACTCTTGACTGCGAGGCCGCATTTGATCGCGACAAGCTTGGAACTTTGCCTCCGGTACTGTTTCGACGCGCCATTCGCCTTGCGGTTCAGGCCATGGGAGCAAACCTGGAGCGCGATCATCTGGCGAAGATCGAGCTGGGAGTAGCCTCTCTGCCGAACGGGGCCGTCACGGCGGAGGGTGGAGCGGTCGTCGTCGAATGGCGGGCCGATATCGTGCACGTTCGCCAAATTCAGCCAACCGAACCTTTCCGATATGCGCTGACCATTCCTGGAGAAACCGCAAGCGACGAGTTTGGCTGGCAATTCACCGCGTACGAATCAAGTGAGATCAAGGTTCGGCAGGAGCGGGCCTCATTGGTTGCGGTTATGCCCGTTGCCGCCATCAAGGGGCCGATGTACTTTCGGTCGATGCAGACTGGCGACTCGATGAAGCCACTAGGATTCGACGGCACCCGGAAGTTAAGCGACCTCCTGAGCGAATCCAAGCTGACGGCAGCGGCAAAGACGCGGTTGCCGATCCTATTCGACCTGATCGGCCCGTTGTGGGTTCCGGGGGTTTGTATGGACAATCGAATGAAGATGGTAGAGCCTACTGGCCAAACGATTATTGTGGAGTTCGGTCCGGTTAAGCAGGTCCCAAGCCATAATATGGAAACGGGCGTCTAAAAGTGAACGTACCGTATAGGACAGAGATGGGCATCTCCCATCGGAGAAGATTTGAGTAAAGCTGCAAGAACGTTTCTAGTGCTCGTGTTGACGGTCGTTGTTTTGATCGCCGCGATGCAATTGTTTACCGATCAACGAGGAACCAGTTTGTTCGGTGGTGGCGAGCCGCCTAAGCCTCTAAGCATCACGGATCTCACAACTGCCCTTGGCAACAGGGAAGTTAAGTTCGGTAAGTGGCAGCTAAACAAGATCACCGGCGAGCTGAATTCCGGCAAGCAGTATGAAGCTCGAGTAGGCATCCAAGAGGGCCCAGTAGCGGCAGACATTGTCAAGAAGTTTGAAGCCGCTGACGTCAAGCTCGAATTCCTCGAGCCACCCGCGATCACGAACGTGCTCGGTCTCCTTTCGGTCATCGCCTTCCCGTTGATGATCGGGCTTATGATTTGGTTCCTAGTCTTGCGGCCCGCTCAAATGGGCGGCAACCAGGCCCTCAACTTCGGTCGAAGCAAAGCCAAAAGAGTCGGCGAAAATGGCACTAAGATCACTTTCGACGACGTGGCGGGCATCGATGAGGCCAAGCAAGAGCTTTACGAGATCGTCGACTTCCTAAAGAACACCAAGAAGTATGCCGCCCTCGGCGCGAAAATTCCGAAGGGCATCCTTCTTACAGGCCCTCCAGGCGTTGGTAAAACCCACTTGGCCCGAGCCATTGCCGGTGAGGCAGGCGTCCCCTTCTTTCATATTTCCGGTTCGGACTTCGTCGAGATGTTCGTCGGCGTCGGCGCAGCCCGTGTGCGCGACCTCTTTGAAACCGCGAAGGCACACCGGCCTTCCCTGATCTTTATCGATGAAATCGATGCGGTAGGTCGCCAACGAGGCGCAGGACTGGGCGGCGGGCACGACGAACGCGAG